>NZ_BAABRP010000014.1 GCF_039545055.1 Deinococcus carri | reverse complement strand
CGGCACAAGTAGCGTTGCTTGCCGGTGTGGGCGTGACCGTTTTTGACGGTGTAGACGCCACCGCACGCTGGGCAGTCAGGACCGTTCATGCTTCATTGAACTCCCGTCATGCCCTGAACGCCACTACTACTCGCCTGCATAATTTGACTTCCCCTGCATCCCACGCTATATTCTTCTTATCACCGCCCGCGGAGGCGGCTTTTTTTGTTCCCCGCGCCCCCGGTCTATCCTGCGGGGCATGAGTGACGCCTTTCGCACCGTGTACGGAACCGTGCAGCCCCTGGACTGGCTGTGCCTCGCGCCCCACCCGGACGACGCCGAGATAGGCGCGGGCGGCACGCTGATTCGCCTCGCGCGGGAGGGCCGGGCGGTGGGCATCCTGGAAATGTCGCGCGGCGAGCGGGGCACCCTGGGCACCCCGGAGGAGCGCGAGGCCGAGTGTGTGGCGGCGGCGGGCATCCTGGGGCTGAGCTGGCGCGGGCAACTGGGTTTGCCGGACGGCGGCCTGGCCGATACGCCGCAGGGCGCGGCGGCTCTGGCGACCGTGCTGCGCGCGGTGCGGCCCCGCGTGCTGGTCGTGCCGCATCACCGGGACCGCCACCCGGACCACTTCGGCACCTA
This sequence comes from Deinococcus carri, assembly GCF_039545055.1. NCBI lineage: Bacteria > Thermotogati > Deinococcota > Deinococci > Deinococcales > Deinococcaceae > Deinococcus > Deinococcus carri. The sequence continues at coordinate 81,588 of NZ_BAABRP010000014.1, read as the reverse complement.
CCACCTCGCCAGGCGGGCGCTGCACCTCGCCGCCCTGCGCAAGGAAGACCTGGCGGGCGAACCCCACCGCGTCCCGCGTGTGCTGCTGTACCAGGGCAACGCCGACATTCACGCGACCCTGCTGGTGGACATCGGCGCGGTGATGGCGGACTGGGAAGCGGCCATCCGCGCCCATACCAGCCAGTTCAGCGGCACCTACGTCTCCGAAACCGTCACGCCCGAAATCGTGGAGCGCCGCCGCGCCCGCCTGATGTACTGGGGCACCTTCGCCCGCGTGCGCTATGCCGAGGCGTTCGAGATGGAAGACCCGCTGCTGGTGGACCCGCTCGCGCTGTGAGGGGAGGGGTCAGGGCAGTTGGCCTGATACGGATTCCGTCCAATTCCTGAACAGTCGGGAGGACACCGCCTGTTCATCCATCTCCCGAAATCCGCCCTTGTTCCTTCTCCCTCTGGTCGGATTTCTGGGTGTTTTCAACACCCTTCAATCGGAATCATTCTCACTCCGGCTCCGCCGCACTCCGCGTCACCGCCCGGCCCGGCCACAGGTAGTACGCCTCGGCCAGCAGGAACACGGCGGCCCCCAGCGTGAACACGCCCGCGGGGCCGAAGCTGGCCCAGGCCACGCCACCCAGCACCGGCCCGGCGGCATAGCCCAGCGCCTCCACCGCCATCACCGTGCCCCAGGCGGCGGCGCGGTGTTCCTGCGGCAGGACCCGGCCCACCAGCCCGTTCCACCCGGCGACAAAGGCCCCGTAGCCCAGCCCCAGCAGCGGCGCGAGCAGCCACAGCCGGGCCTCCAGCCCCGGCAGGGCGGCCACGCCAAAGGTCAGGGCCAGGCCCAGCAGCCCGGGGGTCAGGGCGCGGCGGGGATGCGCCCGGTCGGCCAGGCGACCCGCCGTCCACAAGCACGCGCCAAAGGCCGCCAGTGCCAGCAGCCCTGGCCCCAGCAGGTCCCCCAGCCCCAGCCCCAGCCGGGAGAGCAGCGGGTAAAAGAGCGTGACCAGCAGCCCCGGCGCGAGCGTCTGTGCAAAGGCGGCGGGCAGCAGCACCGCGACCCGCGTCCAGCCCTGCCACATCCCGGCGGGGGGGGACGCCGTCCCCGAGCTGTGCTGGTTAGAGAAGTGCTGGCTAGAAAAGTGCAGCCGCAGCAGGCCCAGCGCCAGCAGCAGCGCCGCCCCCTGTGCCCCCAGCAGCAGCCCCCAGGCCGCGCCGGGCCGCGCCTGCATCAGCGGCCCCACGCCCAACACGCCCCCCAGAATGGCAGGGGCCACGCTGAGGCTGGAGACCGACAGCGCCCGCGCCGTGCGCCCGGGTCGCGCCAGCATCTGCGAGGCACTCATCACACCCGGCCACAGGGCGGCGTAGGTGACGCCCCACAGGGCGCAGCCCACCACGCCCCACAGCGGCGACGGCAGCAGCCGCGTTCCCAGCACCACCAGCAGCCCCAGGCCGCTGCCCAGCGCCAGCACCCGCCCCAGGCCCCAGCGTTCGGTGACCAGGCCCATCGGCCCCTTGGCGAGTGCGTCCGCGAGGTAATGGACGCCCACCATCACGCCGATGACCGCCGTGTTCAGCCCCAGCCCCGGCCCGGCCACAGGCAGCGCCGACACGAAAAAGCCGGTGCGGACCAGTTCGCTGGACAGCAGCAGCGCCAGCAGCCGCAGCATCACCAGGGGACGGGTCCAGAGCATCGGTGTTGATTGTACGGGGCGGGGGTCCGTCCTCAGCCCGGCAATCGTTCGCGCGTTTGCCGCAGCGTCTGTGCCGCCCGGTCCCGCCCCCGCGCCTCCAGCATGTCCCGTTCGGCCTTCAGTCCTTCCCGCTCCTCTTCGGGGATGTGCGGCAGGTTGATGTCCACCGTCAGCAGGGCGGCGTGCAGCGCGCCTTCCAGAATCGCGGCCCCCGCGCCCACGTCGCTGATGACCTCCGCGTGGACCTGCGTGGCGAGCGGCGGGGCGAGGTCCAGCGCCTCCAGGGCGGTGCGGGCGAGCTGGAGCGGCGTCTGCATCGAGGCCTTGCCCGCTGCCGCCAGGGCTTCGTTCTGCTCAGGGCCTTCGGGGAGGCGCGTGGCCTGGACATAGGCCCGGAACGCCCGCACGTCCTCGTCGGCCAGGGTCTGAAGCCGCTCCCGCAGGCTGCCCAGGGTCTGGAGAACGGGCCGCAATGCCTCCGCCGCCGCCTCGCCATTCTTCTTCAGGGTGATGTTCAGGGCCATCTCCAGCAGCGCCGCGCCAAAAGCCGCGGTCAGCGCGGCCGTGGAGCCGCCGCCGGGGGTCGGGGCACCGCTGGCGGCCGCCTGGAGAAGTTCCTGGGCCGGACGCTCCCACAGCGAGGACATGTCCGCACTCTACTTGCGGCATGGGACCTGCGCCATCTTGCCGACGTGCCGGGCCGCGCGCGGCGCTAGCCTGCCCGGCAGGATGCTGCTCACGCTGACCACCACGCCCCAGCCTGCCCGGCCCTTTCCGGCCACCGACCTGGGCTTCCTGCTGCACAAGCACCCGGAGCGCGTGCTGGAGCGCGAGTTGCCCTTTGGCCGCGCGACCGTCTTCTACCCCGAGGCGACGCCCGAAGTCTGCACGGCGGCCCTGCTGCTGGAGGTGGACCCGGTGGCCCTCTCACGCACCACCCGCCCCGGCGAGGGTGCCCCGCTGGAACCCTACGTGAACGACCGGCCGTACGCGGCGGGCAGCTTCCTGGCGGTGGCCCTGCGCGACGCTTTCGGCACGGCCATGACCGGGCGCAGCAAGGACCGGCAGGACCTGGCCGACACGCCCCTGCCGCTGGTGGCCGAGTTGCCCTGCGTGGCGGCGCGTGGTCCAGAGGGTCTGCCCGAGCGGCTGTTCGGTCCCCTCGGGTACGCGGTGGAGGCCGAACCCATCCCCCTCGACCCCCTGTTTCCCGAGTGGGGCGAGCGGCCCTACGTGCGCCTGCGGGTGTCGGGCACGGTGCGGCTGCGCGACCTGCTGGCGCACCTGTACGTGCTGCTCCCCGTGCTGGACGGCCGCAAGCACTACTACCTGAACGAGACTGAGGTGGAAAAGCTTCTGCGCCACGGCGCGGGCTGGCTGGACACCCACCCGGAACGCGACCTCATCACCGGGCGGTTCCTGCGCTTCCGTGAACTGGTGCGCCAGGCCGAGGCCGCCTTCACCCCGGCTGTACCCGAGGAAGAAGGGCCGGAGGAAGAGGAAGCCCCACGTGACCCCCGCCCCCGCCTCCACGACGCCCGCCTGGACCGCGTGGCCGAGGTGCTGAAGGCCAGCGGTGCCGCCCGCGTGCTGGACCTGGGCTGCGGCGAGGGCAAGTTGCTGCGCCGCCTGCTGGAGGTGGGGCAGTTCCGCGAACTCGTCGGCGTGGACGTGAGTGGGCGTGCGCTGGAGATGGCGGCGGACAGGTTGCACCTGAAGGAACGCCCCGAACTCGCGCAGCGGGTGCGCCTGCTTCACGGCAGCCTGGCCTACCGCGACACGCGCCTGCATGGCTTCGACGCTGCTGCCCTGGTGGAAGTCATCGAACACCTCGAACCACACCACCTGGACGCCCTGACCGCGAATGTGTTCGGTGACGCCCGCCCCCGCACGGTGGTGGTGACCACGCCCAACCGCGAATACAACGCGGTCTTTGGCGCGGACGCCGGGATGCGCCACGCCGACCACCGCTTCGAGTGGACGCGGGCCGAGTTCCGGGTGTGGGCCGAGGCGGCCGCCAGCGAGTACGGCTATGCGGTGGGCTTCGAGGACGTGGGGGAGGTTCACGCCGACTACGGGCCAGTGACGCAGATGGCGGTGTTTGCAAAGGACGACCCATGACCCTGCCCCCCATTCTCCCCGTCGGCACCAGCATCGTCACGCGCCTGCCCACAGCCGGACACCCGGCGGGCGCGGTGGCCGTCATCGTTCGCGCGCCCAGCGACCCCGACCATGCCTACCGCGTGCGCTTTCCGGACGGGAGCGAGGTCACGCTGGCCCGCTCCAGCCTGATCGTGCGCCGCCACGAGAAGAACGCCCTGCCGGACGCCGAGCGCGACTACACCCCATTTGTCCAGTACCGCTGCGTGGTGGGCAGCCGCGCCTTCGGGCTGGACACCTCGGAGAGCGACACCGACCTGCGCGGCTTCTACCTGCCCCCGGCGCGCGACCACTGGAGCCTCGCGGGTGTTCCCGAGCAACTGGAGTTCGGCGAGGAAGTGTACTGGGAAGCGCAGAAGTTCGTGCTGCTGGCGCTGAAGGCGAATCCCAACGTGCTGGAGGTGCTGCACAGTCCGCTGGTGCAGACGGCGACGCCGCTGGCCGCCGAACTGCTCGCCATCCGGGGGGCGTTCCTGAGCCGCCTGGTGTACCAGACCTACAACGGCTACGTGATGGGGCAATTCAAGCGGCTGGAAGCCGACCTGCGCCAGCACGGCGAGGTCCGCTGGAAACATGCCATGCACCTGCTGCGGCTGCTGCTGAGCGGTATCGCGGTGCTGGAACGCGGCGAGGTGCAGGTCCATGTGGGCGGGCACCGGGACACCCTGCTGGCCGTGAAGCGTAGCGAGGTGCCCTGGCCCGAACTGGAACGCTGGCGGCTCGCGCTGCACGCCGACTTCGACCGGGCCTATGCCCATACCTCCCTGCCCGAACGGCCCGACTACGCCCGCGCCGAGGCGTGGCTGCTGCGGGCACGGCGGGCGGCGCTGGAGTGGTGAGGGTGACCTGCTCCGCCACCCGGCCTAGCCTTCCCGCAGCCACCCGGCCGACGCCCCCGGCCCCCCTGGCGCTCTACGCTGCCGGGCGGTGAGATGCCATGCGAATCAAATACCCCTCCACCCCCCACCTGCCCTGGTCGCCTGGCCTCCAGAATGACGACCGCCGCATCGCGCACCTGCGTGACCTGACGGGCCGGGAAGTCGTCGTCACCGAGAAGCTGGACGGCGAGAACACCAGCCTCTACCGGGACGACCTGCACGCCCGCAGCCTCGATATGCGCCCGCACCCTTCCCGCACGTGGGTCAAGGCCCTGCGCGGCGGGTTCGGGCACGAGATTCCGCCCGGCTGGCGGCTGTGCGGCGAGAACGTGTACGCCGAACACAGCCTGTCCTACGACGACCTCGAAGGTTACTTCTACCTCTTCAGCGTGTGGGACGACCGGAACGTCAGCCTGAGCTGGGACGACGTGCGGGCCTGGGCGCACCGCCTGGGCCTGCCCACCCCGCGCGAGCTGTACCGGGGGCCATGGGACGAGGCCGCGCTGCGGGGAATCGAGGTGGACCCCGAGCGGATGGAAGGCTACGTGGTGCGCGATGCGGCCGCGATTCCTTACGCCGACTTCGGCACCCGCGTCGCCAAATGGGTGCGGGCCGGGCACGTGCAGACCGACAGCCACTGGATGAGCCGCCCGGTGGTGCCCAACGGCCTGCGGCCCGGCTCCCCGGAGCAGGAGGACGGGGCATGACCAGCTTCGATACCTTCAGCCCCCCGGTCAGGCGAACCGCCCCCCTGCTGCAAAGCCTGCGCGCCGGGCAGCGCGTCTCCTTCGCGGACATCCGGGACGTGCTGGCCCCCGCCGTCCACCTGCTCGACCGGCTGGACACCACGCCGCAGGACACCGAATGGCACGCGGAGGGCAGCGTGGCCGCCCACTCGGCCCTGGTGGTGGAGCGCGCCCACGACCTTGCCGACGAGGCCGCCCTGCGCGGGGATGCCCGCGCCGCCCTGATTCTGGCTGCCGCCCTGCACGACGTGGGCAAGGCCCTCACCACCCGCGAGGAGCGGGACGAGACGGGCCGCGTGCGCCTGCGCTCGCCCCGGCACGCGCGGCGGGGGCGGGACGCGCTGGCCCTCACCCTGCCGGACGCGGGGGTGCCCGCCCGCCTGATTCTGGCCGTGCTGGCGCTGGTGGCGGCCCATCACCGGCTGCACCGGGCCGTGGAGGACCCGCTGGGACGGCAGGTGTGGCTCCTCGCCCGCAGTGTGCCCCTGCCCCTGCTCGTGCTGCTGGCGCGGGCGGATGCACGGGGCCGCGTGGTGATGGGCGGGGACACGGCGCGGGGCGAGGACAGCGCCGACCTGCTTCAGGTGCTGGCCGAGGAACAGGGCCTGTGGTTCACGCCCGGCCCGGACCTGCTCTTTCCCGACCCCTACGTGGCCTGGCGGGAAGAACTGCCCCAGCTGCTGCCCGGTGCCCGCCCGGACCTGCTCCACTTCGCCTTGCTCGCGGGCATCCGCGACTTCGAGGCCGGCCTCATCCACACGCCTCACGAGGCGGCGGCCCGTGCGTACCGCGCAGCCTCCGGCTTTGGGGAACTCACCGTGCTGTGTGGTCCCAGCGGCAGCGGCAAAAGTAGCCTGGCGGCCGACTTCGGGGACGTGGTGGTGTCGCTGGACGGCCTGCGGGCGCAACTGGGCCGCGGCGTGGCCGACCAGACGGTCAACGGGCAGGTCCTTCAGGCCGCGCGGGAGGCGGTGCGGGCGGGGTTGCGCTCCCGGCAGCGTGTGGTCTGGGACGCCACCAACCTGCGTGGGAGCGGCCGGGCCGGTGTGCTGGGCCTGGGCTACGACTACGGTGCCCTGACCCGCATCGTTACCGCCTGGACGCCTGCGGGGGAACTGCCCGCCCGCAACGCCGCCCGCCTCGACCCTGTGCCCCCCGGTGTGCTGGGCCAGCAGCTCCAGAACCTGGAATGGCCGGAGGTGGGCGAGGCCCACGAGGTGCGGTTCGTTACCCCGGACGGCACGGGGCATCCTCCGCAGGAGTTCTTCCCATGCTGACCTTTCCCCCGCAACTCACGGAAGCCGCATACGCGCACCCTTCCCCCCTCGTCTTCGCCACCGTCAGCGGCGCACATCTCTACGGCTTTCCGAGTGCCGACAGCGACTGGGACCTGCGCGGCGTGCATGTCCTGCCCCTGCGCGAGGTGCTGGGCCTGGCCGCCCCCGAGGAGACGCACAGCCTGGAACGCGACGACGGACAGGTCGAACTCGACCTCGTCACCCATGACGCGCGGAAGTTCGCCCGGCTGCTCCTGACCCGCAACGGCTACGTGCTGGAGCAACTGCTCTCGCCGCTGGTCGTTCACACCTCGCCCGCCCACGCCGAACTGGTGGCCCTCGCGCCCCGCTGCCTCACGCGGCACCATGCCCATCACTACCTGGGCTTTACCCGCAACCAGTGGGCACTGCTGGAAAAGGAGGAGGTGCCGCGCGTCAAGCCCCTGCTGTACGCCTTCCGCACCGTCCTGACTGGCCTGCATTTGCTGAGAACTGGGGAAGTGGAGGCAAATCTGGAGGCGCTGAACGTGGAAGCCCGCCTGCCCTTCCTATCCGAACTCATGACCCTGAAGCGGGAAGGGCGTGAGGGGGAACCACTGCCCGAACCGCCTGCCGCCTACCAGCCCGAACACCTGCGCCTCGTGCGTGAGCTGGAAGAAGCGCGGCACATGACGCCTCTGCCCGAGACGGTGGCGGAAGAGGTGACCAGGGCGGTCAGCGACTGGGTGGTGCGGGTGCGGCTTCAGGCGGGTGGTTGACGCTCCGCCAATCTGCCCATGCCTGTGCCCCTCCTGTGTGCGAGCATCATCCCCTGAGGTCCCCGCATGAACATCCCCCTCCCCGAACTCTGCCTCGTCGCCCTCGTCGGCGCGTCGTCGGCGGGCAAGTCCACCTTCGCTGCGCGGCACTTTCTCCCCACCGAGGTGCTGAGCAGCGACTTTTTCCGCGCCCTCGTCAGCGACGACGAGAACAGCCTGGAGGCGACCGGGGACGCCTTCGACAGCCTGTTTTTCGTGGCGGGCAAGCGGCTGACGCGCGGGCGGCTGACAGTGGTGGACGCGACCAGCGTGCGCCCGGACGATCGGCGGCGGCTGGTGGACCTCGCGCGGGCGCATGACGTGCTGCCCGTCGCCATCGTGCTGGACCTGCCCCGCCCGGTGCTGGAGGCGCGGCACACGGCCCGGACTGACCGCGACTTCCGCCCGGAGGTCATCGGCCGGCAGGTTTCGGAACTGCACCGTACCCTGCGCGGCCTCCAGAAGGAGGGCTTCCGCCACGTCTGGGTGCTGCACTCCGAGGAGGAGGTGGACGCAGCGCGGGTGTCGCGCGTGCCCCTCTACACCAACCGCAAGGAGCTGACCGGCCCCTTCGACTTCATCGGGGACGTTCACGGGTGCCTGCCCGAACTGCGCGAGCTGCTGACGCGGCTGGGCTATGGGGTGGAAGGCGACCAGGCCACACCCCCGCCGGGCCGCACCGCCGTCTTCGTGGGCGACCTGGTGGACCGTGGCCCCGACAGCGCCGGCGTGCTGCGGCTGGTGATGAACATGGTCCGGTCGGGCGCGGCCCTGGGCGTGCCCGGCAACCACGACGAGAAGCTCAAGCGCGCGCTGGACGGCAAGGCGGTGAAGGCCCTGCACGGCCTGGACGTGACGCTGGCGCAGTTGGAGGAGGCCGGACCCGAGTTCAGGCGGGAAGTGCGCGGCTTTATCGACGGGCTGGTGAGCCACCTCGTGCTGGACGGCGGGCGGGTGGTGGTGGCCCACGCGGGTCTGCCCGAGCGCTATCAGGGCCGCTCGTCGGGCCGGGTGCGCAGCTTTGCCCTCTACGGCGACGTGGACGGCAGCCAGGACGAACTGGGCCTGCCCGTGCGCCGCGACTGGGCCGCCGACTACCGGGGCGCGGCGACCGTCATTTACGGCCATACGCCGGTCGCCCAGCCCCGCTGGGTGAACCGCACGCTGAACATAGACACCGGCTGCGCCTTCGGTGGGGCGCTGACCGCATTGCGTTACCCGGAAATGGAACTGGTCAGCGTACCCGCCCACGCCCAGTACGCCGTGCCCGCCCGCCCCCTCGCGCCCGCCGAGCCGGAGCCGGACGGCGAGACGCTCGACCTCGCCGACTTCCTGAAGGGAGGCCGCATCGAGACGCGCACCTTCGGCGGGATTCTGGTTAGGGAGGGCGAGCGGGCCGCGGCGGTGGAAACCTTCTCGCGCTTCGGCGTGGACCCACGCTGGGCCGTGTACCTGCCGCCCACCATGAGTCCGGTGGAGACGAGCGCGCGCGAAGGGTCTCTGGAACACCCGGCGGAAGCCTTCGCCTACTTCCGGGGGCAGGGCGTGTCGCAGGTTGTGTGCGAGGAAAAACACATGGGGTCGCGCGCCGTGCTGGTGCTCGCCCGCGACGAGGCCGCGGCCCGCTCGCGCTTCGGGGTGGAAAGCGGGACAGGCTGCATCTACACCCGCACCGGGCGGCCCTTCTTCCAGCCCCAGGGGGAGACGGCACAGTGGGAGGCGGACGTGCTGGCCCGCGCCCGCGCTGCCGTGACCGCCGCTGGCCTGTGGGAGACGCTGGACACGGGCTGGCTGGTGCTGGACGCCGAGATTTTGCCCTGGAGTCTGAAGGCCGGGGAACTCATCCGGGGGCAGTACGCGGCGGTGGGTGCGGCAGGAAACGCGGCCTTGCCCGCCGCCGTGACTGCGCTGGAAGCGGCGGCCGGCCGGGGTGTGGCTGTGGGCGACCTGCTGGACCGCACCCGCGAACGCGCCCACGACCTCGCTGCCTACCGCGAGGCCTACCGTGCCTACGTGCGCCGGGTGGGGGGACCGGAGGACGTGCGGATTCTGCCCTTTCACCTTCTCGCCTCGGAGGGGCGGGTCCACACCGACCGGGACCACCTCTGGCACCTGGAAACGCTGGGGCGGCTGGCGGACGCTGCCCCGACCCTCTTTGGCTGGACCGTGCACCGCCTCGTCACGCTGGGCGACGCCACGAGTGAGGCGGAGGCGACCGCGTGGTGGGAGGCTCTCACCGCGTCGGGCGGGGAGGGCATGGTGGTCAAGCCGCTGGCCTTCCTCGACCCCGAGCGCCGCAACCTGCAACCCGCCGTGAAGGTGCGGGGCCGCGAGTACCTCCGCATCATCTACGGGCCGGAGTACACCCGCCCGGAACACCTCGCCCGCCTGCGTGCCCGCCATCTGGGGGCCAAACGCGCCCGCGCCCTGCGCGAGTTTCACCTGGGGCTGGAGGCACTCTCGCGCTTCGTGGACTGCGCCGGGACCGCCCGCGTCCACGAGTGTGTGCTGGGCGTGCTGGCGCTGGAAAGTGACCCCATCGACGCGCGGCTGTGAGCCGAGAACAAAGGCGGGCGGGCTGAAGCTTTTCCCGCTTCAGCCCGCCCGCCTTCGGGTGTGGTTTACATCGCGGCGTTGCCGCTGACGAACTGGCCGCCGTGACGGCGCACGGCCTCTTCCAGCACGTCCTGGGGCACGTTGTCGTCCACGGCGATGGCCCGGCCGCCCCCCTCCACGGCGGACTGCATCCGGTCGTAGTGGGTGTCCTCGACCTCGTAGCCCGACATGGTGCCGTCGCCGGTCTCGTCCACGCCCGCCGCGCCGCCGATGCCGCCGACCGCCGCACCCACGCCGCTGCCCAGCGCCGTCATGCCCAGGATGACCGGCAGCGCCAGGCCGCCCGTCGCTACCGTGGCCGCCGTGCCGATGATCCCCGCCGCCGCGCCCGTGAGCGCGCCCGCCACGGTGCCCTTGACGGCCCCGGCCCCGGCATCCTCCGCCGTGCCGCCGCCCATGTCACCCGCGTACTCGGTGGTCGTGGTGGTCGTCGTCTCGCTGGTTACCGGGGCCGTGCGGCGGTTCAGGTGCATGCTGCCCACCTCGGGCCGCGCGACGCCTCGCTGCTGGAGGTCGGCAATGAAGGCGTCAGCGGCGGCCACCGTCGGAAACAGAATATGTTGCATAGGTCACACTCTCCCGGAATCGTCCCTTTCCCAGATGAGGAGACGGGCAAGGCGGATTTGAAAGCCGGGGGGGTAGGCCGGGGGTTGACCCGTGTTGCCTGGAGGGCCACATGGTGGGAGGGCATCCCTTGTGCGGCGGGCAGGCCCACTAGCCTGGGCAGATGAAGCCCCGTGCGCTGCTGCTCCCGGCCCTGCTGCTCGTCTCCTCCCCGGCGCAAGCCCAGTCGGCGGCGGCCCTGGCCGCAGTGGATGCCGCGCAGATGAGCATTCCCGCCGCCCGCGAGAAGGCCTACCCCGGCAGCAAACTCACGGTCGTGCGGACCCTGAGTCCCGGCGCGAACTACTCGCGGCAGGTGGTGAGCTACCAGTCGGACGGGCTGAAGATTGACGCCCTGCTGACCGTGCCCAACGGCACGCCGCCGAAGGGAGGCTGGCCCGCCATCGTCTTCAACCACGGCTACATTCCGCCCAACGTGTACCGCACCACTGAACGCTACGTCGCCTACCAGGACGCCTTTGCCCGCGCGGGCTTCGTGACCCTCAAGAGCGACTACCGCGGGCACGGCAGCAGCCAGGGGGAGGCGCTCGGCGGCTACTACGCACCTGGCTACACCACCGACGTGATGAACGCGCTCTCCAGCCTGAAAAAGGATCCCCGCGTGAACGCCGCCCGCATCGGCATGTGGGGGCACTCCATGGGCGGCTTCCTGACCCTGCGCGCGCTGGTCATCGACCCTGGCATCAAGGCGGCCGTCATCTGGGCCGGCGTGGTCGGCGACTACGACCAGATGATGAACGACTGGCCGCACAAGGCCCCGGCCTCCATCCCCCAGCGGGTGCTGAACCTGCGGAAGAAGGCGGTGGAGAAATACGGCACGCCCGCCAGTAACCCCGACTTCTGGAACAAACTCAGCGCCAACTCCTACCTCCCGGACCTGCGCGCGCCCCTCCAGCTTCACATCGGCACCGCCGACGAGGACGTGCCGGTGGGCTTCCACGAGTCGCTCTCGCGGCAGCTCAAGGCGCTTGGCAAGCCCGTGCAGAGCTACGTCTACCCCGGCGACAACCACAACCTCAGCCGCAACCTGAACACGGCCCTGGCGAGGAGCGTGGCCTTTTTCAAGGAGCGGCTGTGAGGGGGGCGGCCAGCTTCCAGCGACCAGCAGCCAGCCGCTTCAGGGCCGTCGGCGACTCTTCGTGAGGCGATGGCTTCAGCTCGTGTTGCTCCTGCTGGCGGCGGGGGCGGCCTACCTCGCCTTCACGCAACCGGAGAGGCTGGCCTTCCGGGTCCCGTGGAGCGCCACGCAGACGGCCTCGACCGGCGAACCGGATACGCCCAAGTCCGACACCCCCAGCGACACCCTCCCCACCACGCCGCTGGGTGAGGTGACGGACGCGGCTCTGAAAGCCTTCGTGGCGCGGCAGCCCATCAGCATTCAGGCGTTGCGGGCGCGGGAGTATCCCGGCAGCAAGCTGACGGTGGTGCGGACGCTGAGTCCCGGTGTGAACTACACGCGCCAGGTGGTGAGCTACCAGTCGGACGGGCTGAAGATTTACGCCCTGCTGACGGTCCCCGACGGCACGCCGCCGCAGGGAGGGTGGCCCGCCATCGTCTTCAACCACGGCTATATCCCGCCGGAGAAGTACCGCACCACCGAGCGATATGTGGCCTATCAGGACGCCTTCGCGCGGGCGGGGTTCGTCACCCTCAAGAGCGACTACCGCGGCCACGGCGACTCGGAAGGGCAGGCGCTGGGCGGCTACAACGACCCCGGCTACACGGTGGACGTGCTGAACGCCGCCGCCAGCCTGAAAAAAGACCCGCGGGTGAACGCGAAGCGCCTCGGCCTGTGGGGCCACAGCATGGGCGGACAACTCTCGCTGCGGGCGATGCTGGTGGACCCCGACCTCCGGGCCGCCTCCCTGTGGGCGGGCGTGGTCGCCAGTTACGACGTGCTGGCGACCGACTGGAACCACCCCCCGGACGAGGAAAAGCGCGTGCTGGACCCCCTCAACCGCCGGTATCTGCGTGCCCTCAGTCCCAACGCCTATCTGGAAGACCTGAACGGGCGGCCTATCCAGCTTCAGCAGGGCACGGGGGACGAGGAGGTTCCCTACGCCTTCCAGCAGGCCCTCGCCCACGACCTGCGGGCCGCCGGGCAGAGCGTGGAGGCCTACCGCTACGAGGGCGACAACCACAACCTCAGCCGGAACCTGGGGCTGGCGCTGCGGCGGAGCGTGGCGTTTTTCAAGGCGAATCTGTAGGCCAAAAAGAACGCCGCCTCACGGGCAGCGTTTCGGGGCGCTGAACTTCAGCGGCTGAGGTCGTACCCCGTCACCTTCTCGGCCGGGCTGGGGTTGGTGCTGCTCAGGGGAAAGTTGCGGTTGTAGAGGTTCCAGCCACGCTTCACGGTCATGGCGGGCGTGACTTCCTCGCCGTTGCCGGGCAGGGTGACGGCGGGGATGTCGCCGCTGAAGGTGCTGTAGACCAACCACTGGCGGTTGCGCGCGAACGGCTCCCCGATGTTGTAGGTGCCGGTGTTGTTCGTGTCGTTGTACACGACCACCTGATAGACCCCGGCGACCGAGGGTACGTCCGGCAGGTCGAAGCCGAAGGCCCAGGTGTTAGCGCCGGTGGACACCACGTTCTGCGGCTGGTTGCCGTCGTTGGTGACGGCGTTCGGAAAGCCCGCCCCCACCAGCGCCAGCCGCAGGTGCGGATTCTGGCCCCAGTCGCCGCCGATGGTGCCGCTGAGGTCATAGGCGTCGGGGGCCTTCACGTCACGCGACCCGCACGCGGCGAGAAGCAGGGGCAGCAGCAGCAGGGGAGCGGAACGCATGGTCCCAGCGTAGGCGCTGAGGCTGACGGGCGGGTGAAGCCGCATGAGGAGGAGCGAAGGGGGCAGCCTGACAACTGCATCCCTCCCCTGAGCCTCCTCAATCTCGTCTAAAGAAGAGCGCGTTACTTTTCTGTCAATCCTTGCACCCTCAAGAAGGCCAGGGCATCTTCCTGAACGTTGCCCTGGCCCTCACGGGCCGCTTGACGGACGGCTTCCCGTGCATGTAGCTCGTCAAAAGGCAGCAGGCTGGTCAAGGCTTGCTCGGCCACGACCTGATGCTCTGGCTCGTGCAGGAAGCGCGACAAAGTTTCGGTCAGGACGGGGACGACCCGTGGGTTGGCGCTTTTGCCCAAGGCCCACAGTGCGCCGCTGTCTGGAACAGGCTGGCTGCGGACATAGGTTTCCAGACCTGCCAACGCGGCATAGGCATCCTCATCAGAGAGGGAGACGGCAGCCAGCTCGTAGCCGAGCAACTCTGCCAGCCCCCCGTCGTCGCCCGCAGGCCGCCGGGCGTGGCGAGCCTCCAGAAGCAAACCCAGCGCCATGAGCGCGTCACAGGTTTCCTCGGTGTCCTCTGTGAGTTTGGACAGCAGCTCTTCGACCAGGGGGATAACCTTCTCCCCTTACTTCCCCTGCTGCGCCAGCCGCAGGTAATACGCGCTGCTCTTGTCGTTGGGGTCGAGCTGCACGGCCTGCCCGTAAGCCTCGGCGGCCCCGGCGTAGTTCTTCGCCTCGTAGCGCACGCGGCCCAGCCAGGCCCAGGCTTTAGCGTACTGCGGGTTCAGGCGGGTGGCTTCCAGGAAACCGGCCTCCGCCGCCCCCTTATCGCCCGCCGTGTACTTCGCGTAGGCGTTGCGGAAGGTCTGCACGGCCTTCAGCCCGAACTGCTGGCCTTCCTGCGCGAGCGCGAGGTTGTAGCGGTCGCTGGCGGTCGCGCCGGGCAGCGCCGCGGCCCCCTGGTACGCGGTGAGGGCGGCCTGTGCGTTGCCCAGTTCCAGCGCCAGACGGCCCGCCTCGCGCCAGGCCTCGACGAAGTTGGGGGCGGTGCGGGCGGCTTCCTGGAAGCCCGCGAGCGCCTCCGCCTTGCGGCCCGCGTCCAGCTCCACGTAGGCGCGGCTGAAGGCGCGGGTGGCGGCGGGGCCGTAGCGGCTGGCGTTCTGGGCCAGGTTCTGGAAGTACGTCAGCGTCTTGTCGCCGGGCTTGAGTTGCAGGGCGCGGGCGTACAGGGTCTGGGCCTGGGCGTAGTTCCCGGCCTCCAGCGCGGTGCGGGCGGCCCAGGTGGCGCAATCCGCATTCTGCGTGTCGAGGTCAAGGCAGGCGGCGAAGAAGCGCGCGGCCTGGTCCGGCTGGTTGCGGGTGTAGGCGGCGTAGCCCAGGTTGTACTGGACGGCGGCGGCCTGCTGCCGGTCGGCCTGGCTCGCCTGCGGTGCGGCCTGGAAGTAGGCGTTCCAGCCCAGTTCGGCCTGTTTCCAGAAGCCGACTTCCGTGTAGATCTGCGCACGCAGTTTCAGGTACTCGGGGTTCTGCGGCGCGAGGCGCACGGCCTGTTCGGCAGCGTCGGCGGCCTGCTTCCAGAGCGGCTGGTCGATGCTGGCGCTGCCCTTGGGGTAGGTCCGCCGTGCCCGCTCGGCCAGGTCACGGGCCTGCGCGGCGGCCTGTTCCGCCGTCTGCCCGGCCACCTGCTGGGGCGCGGCGGTCTGGGTGGGCGCAGGGGGGGTGGTCTGCGGGGCTGTCTGGGCAGCAGCGAAGCTGCCCAGCAGGGCGGCGGTCAGGGTCAGGACAGAACGTGTCGGCATGGTTCCCTGACCCTAGGAGGGCCGGGTGGGGGAGAGGTGAGAAAAGTGGCCGGGCGGGCTTCGGCCAGCCTGAAGGTGCGCGGCGACGTGCGCCCGGCCGCGGGCCTCTGGTAAAACGGAGTGATATGGCCGAGGCCCCCCGCGTTTACCCCATCCGCCTGTACGGCGACCCGGTGCTGCGCCGCAAGGCCCGGCCCGTTCAGCCGACCGATACCCTGACCGTGCCTGGCTCCCCGCCGCAAACCGTGCGCGAGGTCGCCGACACCATGCTGGAGACGATGTTCGAGGCGCGTGGCGTGGGGCTGGCCGCGCCCCAGATTGGGCTGCCCGTGCGGATGTTCGTCGCCGTGGAGTACGAGGATGACGAGGAGGAGAACGAGGGCCAGGACGTGCCCCTCAAGTCCCGCGTGCTGCGCGAGTTCGTGATGCTGAACCCGGTGCTGACCGTCACCGACAAGAAAAAGGACCGGGCCTATCAGGAAGGCTGCCTCAGCATCCCCGGCATCTACGAGGAAGGCGTGCCCCGCGCCCGCGCCGTGCAGGTGCGCTACACCGACCTGGACGGCCAGGAGCGCACGCTGGAGGCTGGCGACTACCTCGCCCGCGTCTTCCAGCACGAAACCGACCACCTCGACGGCGTGTTCTTCCTCGACCGCCTGCCCCCCGAGGTCACGGAGGACCACCGCAAGGAACTCGCCGCGATGCAGCGCAAGGCCAAGCAGTTCCTGAACGACCTCGCCGAGGCCGAGAAGGTGCGCCGGGAGCGGCAGGGTTGAGCGTGCCCGCCGCCCCCCGCGTGGCCTTTTTCGGCTCGCCCGCCTTCGCGCTGCCCGTGCTGGAAGCCATCCGCGAACACTTCGAGGTGGTGTTGGTGGTGGCGCAGCCCGACAAACCGGTGGGGCGGGGCCTGCGGCTTACGCCCCCCCCTGTCGCGGCCCGCGCCGCCGAACTGGGGCTGCCCCTTGCCCAGCCGAAGAAGCTGCGGGGCAATGCCGCCTTCGAGGCGCAACTCCGCGAGAGCGGCGCGGATGTGGCCGTCACCTGCGCCTACGGCAAGATTCTGCCCGCCTCGCTGCTCGCCGTGCCCCGCTTCGGCTTCCTGAACACCCACACCAGCCTGCTGCCCGCCTACCGGGGGGCGGCCCCCATCCAGTGGGCGCTCATTCGCGGCGAGAGCGTCACCGGCACCACCATCATGCAGACCGACGTGGGCATGGACACCGGGCCGATTCTGCTTCAGGAGGCCCTGCCCATCGCGCCCGAATGGACCAGCCTTGAACTCGCCGACGCCCTGGGTACCCAGGCCGCGCGCCTGATCGTGGAGGCCCTCTCCAGCCTGCCGGACCTCACGCCCACGCCCCAGGACGAGGCGGCGGCCACCCACGCCCCCATGCTGGTCAAGGAGGACGGCTTCGTGCGTTGGCAGGAGGACGCGCAGGCGGTCGTGAACCGTTACCGGGGCGTGGCCGCCTGGCCGCAGACCACCGCCTTTCTGAACGGCGCACGGCTCAAGCTGGGCGGCCTGAGCGTCACGGAGGGGCGCGGCCAGCCCGGCGAGGTGCTGCGGGTGGCCGCGGACGGGCTGACCGTCGCCTGCGGGCAGGGAGCCGTGCGCGTCGAGACGGTCCAGCCGGAGGCTCGCCGGGCACAGTCGGCCGGGGTCTGGGCGCAGGCGGTGGGAGTTGCGGCGGGTACACGCTTTGACCTCTGGGAACCGGCCCCCGCCTGAGCGCGTACCCCTCTGCGTGAACCCCACCTTCCCCCTGACCCTGGAATTCCGCTTCAGCCTCCGCACCGACCTGCGGGTCACGGACGCGCAGGGACGGCTGGTTGCGGTCGTGGGGGCCAAGCTGTTCAGCATCCGCGACGAGGTGCGCGTATATGCCGACGAGGCCAGGCAGCACCAGACCCACAGCATCCGCGCGCAGGGGCTGATGACCGGGGCGCTGGACTGGCGGGCCAGGCGCGTCATCCGCCGTATGGACGGCTCGGAGGTCGGTGCGCTCCAGGCGCAAGGGATGCGGACCCTCTGGGGCGCGAGCTACGACCTGCTCGGCCCGGACGGCCAGCCCGAGTTCACCCTGCGCGACGACCACCCCTGGCTGGGCGTGCTGGAGGGCGTCATCGGCGCGGTGCCCCTGGTGGGGGACGTCATTGCAGTGGGCTTCGACTATCTGGTCAATCCGACCTACACCGTCACCGACACTGCCGGTCGGCCCGCCTTCCGCGTCCGCAAGCGCCGCAGCCTGTTCTCCCGCCGCTTCGTGGTGGAGGAACTGCGCCCCGTCCGCCCGCAGGAGGCCGAACTGGTGGTGCTGGGGCTGGTGCAACTGGTGCTGCGCGAGCGGGAACGGGGCTGAGGGCGGCGGCAAGGCAGAAGGCTAGAGGCCAGCCGGGCCGTTCGCCTTCTGCCTTCCGCCTCCCGCCTTCTGCTCCCCGAAGCTCGGCACGTTGTTCCCGTACAGGGCAAAGGCGTCGCAGCGTTCACGCAGCACGCACACCGGGCACTTGGGGCGCGTCCAGGTGCAGACCCTCTGCCCGTGCCGCAGCAGGTTGACGTGCAGCTCGTACAGCAGGGGCGGGTCGGGGGGCAGCAGCCCCAGCAGTACGCGGTGCGCGGCCTGCTCGCCCATGCGCGGAATCACGCCGACACGGGTGGTGACGCGGTGAACGTGCGTATCCACCGGAAAGACCGGGCGCGAGAAGTTGAACAGCAGCACCAGCGAGGCCGTCTTTACACCCACGCCGGGCAGGTCGGTCAGCCACTTCAGGGCGTCCTTCACCGGCAGGTTGGCCAGAAAGTCGAGGTCGTACCCGCCCCGCTGCTCGCGGATGGCGCGCAGGGTGGCCTGGATGCGTGGGGCCTTCTGCTCGGGGTAGTTGCTGCGGCGGATGGCGTGGGCGACCGCGTCGGTGGGGGCCTCTATGATGGTGTCCCAGTCGCCCAGCGTCAGGAGTTCCTGGTACGCGGCCTCCTCATCGGCGTGGGTTGTGCGTTGCGAGAGGATGGTGCTGATCAGTTCGTGCATCGGCGCGCGGCGCGCCACCAGGGGCCGCACACCGTACTCGGCGCGGAGCCGCTCGAACATCCAGCGCAGCAGTTCGGCCCGCTCCGGCTCCGGGCGGGCCATGTTCAGCCCCGAATCTCCGGGTACGGACGCTTCAGTCACGGGTGGTCGTGGGCAGGTCGGCTCCCGGCACGTCCGCTTCCTCGGCGCGGCCCCCCTCGGCGGGCTGGTCCTTGGCGGCCGGGTCCTCGTTCGGGGCCTGACCGCGTTCCTGCTCGGGGATGGGGTGGCTCTGGCCCTCAGCGGGCGAACTGTTGGCCGGGTCGTAGGGCTTCTTCTGCGCGTCGTCGCTCATGGCCCCAGCCTGCCCGTCCACCGTACGGCGGCGGGCGAGACGGACGTGAAGGGACGTTTAGAGGAGAGCAGGCAATAAAAAAGCCGCCCTCTTGGGCGGTGATGTCAAAAACTATAGCGTGGGATGCAGGGGAAGTCAAATTATGCACTCGGATTTTCCCCTAGTCCCCCAGCAGGCATCCAAAAGCACGTACCCCCACCTTCTCCCGGCGGGGGCACTGACTGAATCTGAAGTTGGGGCCGCGGTGAGGTCCCTCCGGGCAGGTGGACGAGCGTACCACGACGCTCCCATTCCGGTGACAGAAGAATACGGCATGAGCGTAATCCTGTCAAGTCAATATGTGAATGTGACCTGAGTATGAATCCGTCTGCATGGGGGAGGTGCCGCCACAGTCGTATTGGGTTCTTCTAAGTCTGGCCGCATATGCAGCCCTACGCCATTCGGCCTAGTCCTTGGATTCGCGTCCAATCCCCCGGTTCACGCACCATGCCGATGTGTCTGATTCCCCCTCTCCCACCGTGCGCCCGGCCACGGCTGCCGATGCCCCCTTCGCCGCGCTGCTGCATAACGGCACACAGGAACCGCACTATCACCGCACCGGGGCGCAGTTCGCGGCCGCTTTTGCCCGCAATCCTGGGGGCTATGTGCTGGCCGAAACGGGCGGCCAGCCGGGCGGCCTGGGCACGTTCCGGCTCCCCGACTTTCATCCCACGCACGCCTGGCTGGGGCTGCACCTGCACCCCGACCACCGCGCAGACGGCACGACGGCCGCACTGCTGGCGCATCTGGCCGCGCAGGCCCGCGCTGCCGGACGTTTCCGCCTGTGGACCAGTGTCCGCGAGGATTACCTCCCAACCTGGCCTGACCTCCCCGCCCTGGGCTTCCGCGAGGTTCACCGCACCTTCGGCGGGGGCTTTCACCTGAAGGGCTGGTCGGCGGACCCGGCCCGGCTGGAGGCTGACCTGGCCGCGCGGGCTTACACGCTGGAACCCGCCGCGCCGTACCGGGATGACCCCCGCCTCCATGCTCTGTACACCCTCACGCGGGGTGACAAGATAAGCGCGCCCCCCACCATTCCCCCCGCCGCCGAGACGCTGATAGACGAGGACGCCCTCTGGGATGCGGCCTTTCTGGCCCGGCAGGCCGGGGAGGTCGTGGGCCTCGCCCTGCCGGAACGGTCGCGGCTGAATGCCTGGAACGCGGTGCTGGTGGTTCACCCCGACCACCGTCGCCAGGGGATAGCGACGGCGCTGCTGGCGCGGGTGGCGCGGCAGTTGCAGGCGCAGGGGCTGGGCTTCCTGAATGTGGCGGGCAGCGGGCGGGACACGGCGTATTTGGGAGTGCTGCGCCGCCTGGGCGCGAACATCGAACCTGACTGGCTCGCCTGGGAGCGCGAGGCATGAACGTCCGCCCCTTCCGTGAGGCCGACGCGCCGGCCGTCGCCCGCCTGGTCACGGCAGGGGTACGTGGGCAGTGGACGTACACGCCGGACCGCTTCCATGTCTCGACTGACCCAGCCCGGCTGCGCCTCGTCGCGGACCGCGGGGGAGAGGTGGTCGCCACCGCGCACCTGTCGCCCTTCGGCCCCGCCACCCCGGACGCGCTGCGGCTCGACCTGGCGGGCGACCCGGCGGCCTTCACGCCCCTCTACCTGGCCCTGCTGACCCGCCTGCCCGCCGGTGCCCGCCGCCTGCTGGGCGTGACGCGCGAGGACTGGCCGGAGACGATGCACTTTTTTCACGCGGCAGGCTTTCGCAACGCCTGGCAGTCCTGGGGGGCGCACCTCGACCTGACGCGCTTCGACCCCATCCCCTTCCTGCCGCGGGAAGAACGCCTCTACCTCGCCGGGTACGAGGTCGAGCGCCTGAGGCCTACCGCACCGGAGGCCGACTGGGCCACCCTGCACGCGCTCTCCAACCTGGCCGTGCAGGACGCACCCCGCAACCCCACGACCACGCCGGACCCCCTCGGCCCGGAGGAACTGCGCGCCACGGTGCAGCGGGAGGAGGTGGCCTTCGTGATGCGCCTCCGGGGTGAACTCGTCGCCAGCACCCGCCTGACTCCTCGCGGCTCCAGCGTCGAGAGCGAGCAGACCGTGACCGCCCGTGCCCACCGGAACCAGGGCATCGCCACCACGCTCAAGGCTGCGGCTCTGGCCTGGGCCAGGGCGGAAGGCCACACGCTGGCCGGAACCGGCGGCACCGTGCTGAACCTGCCGATGCTACGCGTGAATACCCGGCTCGGCTACGCCTCCGAACCGATGTGGGTGACCTGGGAGAGGAGGCTCTGAAGCCGGGGTGAGGTTCCGCCGGGGCACTGTCATAGACAGGTCAGAAATAAAGAGTACATTAAGTCATGTCGCCGCTGACCTTCGAGGAACTGGTCGCCTACTTCTTCTACGCCCAGAACGACAGCGAACACCCCTACGAGCGCATCGACTTCGTGCGGCTCATTCAGGACCTGGGGCTGGACAACGCGAACGCGCTGCGGCACACCATCGTGCAGCAACTGGCGGGCGGCCGCCGCCTCCAAGTGATTCAGGCCGAACTCGCCGCCTGAAGCCCTTTCCCCTCCCAACCTCGGCCCCCGCTCTGGCGGGGGTTTTATTTGCCGGAGCGGGTGAGTACTACTTCTTCGGCGCGTACTGCGCCATCCCACCCGCCTTCTCGAAGTCGGCCTGAAGCTGGGCGACAGGCTTCGCGGGGTGGCTCTGGGGGTCGCCAGGGAGCGTGCGAGCGTAGAACTCCAGGGCGTCGGGGTAGCCGTCGCCGTCGGCGTCCGCGTCGGCCTTCAGGACGTTGTAAAGCACGTCGGCAAACTTCGCGCCCGGCTCGGCGCGGAAGCCCGCACGCAGGCTCTCGCCAAAAGTGTTCCAGCCCTGCCCGCCCTGGGGCCGCAGGTGGCAGGTGGTGCAGGGCATGACCGTGCGCGAGAGCTCCCACAGCGGGTCGTCCCGGTCGTAGCCGAGCTGGTGGGCGGCGATCAGGCGGTAGCGGGGCATGGCGAGGGTGGCCGGAGCGGCCAGGAGGACCAGCCCGGCCAGCGCCGCGCCCAGCATCTGCACCTGCTTCCCAGTCACGCGACCCACCCCGGCCCGGCGAAGTCGCCGCCCAGGATGCCCCGCGCGTCCAGCCCCAGCCAGCGCGACAGCGCGCCCGCGTACACGCCCCGGAAGTCCTGCTTGTACCGGATGTCGCCCAGCGACAGGTTTTCCAGGTCGGGACTGTCGCCGTGAATCCCGCCCTTCACGCCGCGCCCCAGGGCGAACATCACGCTGCCCTGGCCGTGGTCGGTGCCCGCGCTGGCGTTCTCGGCCACCCGCCGCCCGAACTCCGAAAAGCCCATCACCAGCACCCGGTCGGCCAGGCCCTGCGCCTCCAGGTCGGCCTGGAAGGCGGCGAGGCCCGCCGCGAGCTGGCCCAGCAGTTCATCCTGCTCGGCCCGCTGCCCGGCGTGGGTGTCGAAGTTGCCCAGCGTGATGTACAGCACCCGCTGGCCCGTCCCAGCGGCAATCAGGCGCGCGGCGTCGCGGAGCTGGGCGGCGAACTTGCCTTCCGGGTAGGTGGCCCCCGTGCGGTACTTGCCGACGTTCTGCTGCACCCGCCGGGTGTTGGTCAGCATCTGCCGCGTGGCCTGCTGGAGGTAAGCCGCCTCGCCCGCGCGGGACGTGTTCAGCATGGTCCCGAAGGCGGCGTCCAGCCCCGCCGGGAGCTTGACCTGAAAGTTGTCCACCCCGTCGATGCTGGGCAGGCTGAAGTCGGCGGCGCGCAGGGCCTGCGGCGTGGTCCCACCCAGGTTGGAGGCGCAGAAGGGGTCGCCAATCTTCTCCGCGATGCGCCCGATCCAGCCCTCCGCCTGCGCCTGGGTAGGGTCGGCGGTGTGCCAGATCGCCATGCTGGCGAAGTGACTGCGGTTGGGGTTGGGATAGCCCACGTTCTCCATCCAGGCGAGGTGCCCGCCGTCCCACAGGCCCATCAGGGGCTTCAGGGCCGGATGCATCCCCAGGTCCGGCGTGAGGGTCAGCACGTCCTTTTTGGGAATCGCGATGTTGGGCCGCGCGGCGTAGTACGCGCCGTTGGAGTACGGAATCAGGGTGTTGAGGCCGTCGTTGCCGCCGGTCAGTTGAATCACGACCAGCGTTTTGGTGTTGCCTGACCCGGCGGCCTGCGTCGCGGCCCGCGCCAGGAAACCGGGCATCCCGCTCGTCGCGGCGACGGCCAGGGCGGAGTATTTGAGGAATTCACGGCGGGTTGGGGACATGGGGAACCTCGGGGGGGCTGTGAAAAGGGGCCATGAGCCGTGAGCTATGAGCTATGAAAAAGAGGGCTAAAGCCACAAGCCGAAGCTTTCTGGTGATGGTTCATAGCTCAGAGCTTCAGGCGAGCTGAAATTCCGGGCTGATCAGCGTCAGGTACGTGCGCTGCTTGGGGGCCAGGCCGTCCAGCGCGGCGCGCAGGAGGCTGCGTTCGGTGCCCAGCAGGGCCAGGGGGGTGGGCTGCTGTTCCAGCTTCGGGGCCTGGCCGCCCAGGGTCAGGGCCGCCGCGACCTGCATCCGCGTGAGGAGGGTCGAGTCGTTGATCCATTCGCGCCCGCCGTCCCAGCCCTTCACGGTGTCGGGCTGGAGGAGCAGTTGGCCCATCTTTCCGGCAGTCTGGGCGAGGTTCAGCATCTGCTTGGTTTCCAGCTTCGGCTGTCCCAGCGTCCGCACCGCCCCCACGATGAATTCCACCGGGCTGCGGATGACGGCGGCGCGGTTTTCGGGGGCGTAGAAGTGGGTGCTGGACAGCAGTTCCTCCAGCACGGCGCGAATGTTGCCGTTCGTGCGGCGGAACGTCTCGGCGCTGGCGGCTACTGCCCCCTCGTCGGGGGTGTCGCGGACAAAGGCGCGGTGCAGCTTGCGCGAGACGAACACGGCGGTCTGGGGGTGGGTGGCGGCCAGGCGCACCACGTCCTCGCCGCTGAGGTTCCCGCTGTGGCCCAGGTACGTCTTGCGGCCCGTGTCGTGCTGGTTCGCCCGGAAAACGAAGCGGGGTTCCTCCAGGTACTTCTGATTGCCGCGCCCGCCCTCGAAGGTCCAGCCGGTCAGCGCCCGCGCGCCCTCGCGCACGTCGTCCTCGGTGTAGTGGCCGATGCCGGTCGTGAACAGTTCCAGCAACTCGCGGCTGAAGTTCTCGTTGGGCTTGCCCTTGCGGTTCTGGTCGTTGTCGAGGTAGCGCAGCATGGCGGGCGACTGCGCGACCTCCAGCGCGAAGCGGGCAAAGTCGGGGGCTGCCGCGTGCCGCCGCAGCAGGTTCAGGTAGGCGGCCAGCATGGGGATGTTCCGCACCTTGTCGGTGCCGATGACGAAGTGATTACTCCAGGTCAGCGCCAGTTTCTCGCGCAGCGGGTGCGGGCCGTACATCATCTCGAACAGCCACGCGCCGCGCGTGAGCTGGATGCCCGCGCCGGGCGTCGCGCCCTGCATGGGGTCGAAGGGGTTGCCGGGGGCGCGTGCGTCCGTGAAGTTCAGGAGGCCGCGGGCTGCCGCGCGGGCGTCCTTACCGGCCAGCGCACGAATCTGCGCGTCGCTGGCCCCGAAGGAGGTGCGTCTCAGCAGGTGCGCGGCGTCCTCGGGCGTGAGTTTGGGGGCGTAGGGGGTCAGGGGCATGGCTTCTCCGGAAAGAGGTATGAGGCGTGGGGAGGCTTCAGGGATTGGAGGCGGCGGGAGCCAGAAAAGTTCCCAGACCCGCGAGGTCCACCGACTTGATGCCCGCGAGGGCCGAGCGCAGCGGCGCGGCAGGCAGGTTGCCCACCAGCCAGACGAACCCGTCCCCCACGCGGCGGGAGGCGACACCGGGCGCAGCACGGACATTGCGCGGGGCCAGCACCAGCGCGAGGACGTTGGCCCCGTCGCTGAGCGTGACCTCCAGGCCACCAGCGGGCCTGACCCTGACCTCCGTCGGCACGAAGCCCGGCGGGAGGCGCAACCCCGGCAGCGCGGCGAGGACGGCGGGGCGCAGACCGGCGGGAATGGCAGGCACGCCCCGCTTGACCTTCACCGCCTGGGGCTGCACCTGCGTGAAGGCAGCGCGGCGGGCCAGGGTGCCGTCCGGCATTCGTTCCTCGTAGGCGAGGGGCACATTCCAGGCCCGGTCCACCCACAGCGTCCAGCGGGCGGCCTGCCCGACTTTCGGCACCAGGTCGAAGCGGGTCACGTCCCGGCCCGCGACCGGCGGCGCGTCTGTCCGCGTGACGGTGAAGTGCGCGGCAATCAGGGCGGGGCGGAAGGGCACGGCGGGCAGCGTGGCGGCGGTGCGGGTGGGCACGGCGCGGGGCGGAAAGAACACGCTGACCTCGGCCGTGCCGCGGGCCGCCAGGGTGCGCGCCTGCCGCAGCGCCGCCGTCAGGTCGTCCACGTCGGCAGCGTGGGCCGCGCCGGTCAGCAGCAGCCCGGCCAGCAGCAGCGTTCGCCTCACCAGCCCTCTCCCAGTGCGCCCTGGTAGGCGTCGTAAGCGGCACTCGCGGGGAGGTCGGGCGCGGGCCGCAGCACCAGCGCCCCGGTCAGCACCGCCGCGCCCAGCAGCGCGGGCCACCACCGGGCGCGGGAGCGTGGCGCGGGGGAGGGGAGAGCGGTGCCCGCCTGTTCTGCCCGGTGCCACGCCAGGAAGCGGTCGGCGGCCCCGGCGTCGGCGGGGGTTTCTTTTCGGGCGTGGGCCAGGAGGGTGTCGAGTTCGGCGTCATTCATGGGTAGGGCCTTTGGTTGGGGGGTGGGCGGGAATATCGGGGAAGTGGGGACACAGGGGGCTGGGGGTGCCATGCCCGTTCACCCCCTCTGCAAGCAGCTCTACGAGTCCCGGCCTCCCCCCTCTGCTGCGCAGCTTTGCAAGTCAAGGGGGAGGGGAAAAGGGCCTCGGCACGGGTCTTTGAGACGGGTTGGCCGCCCCCTCACGGCGTCACCCCGATTCCGCTCAGGAGTGTCCGCAGGGCGGCGCGGCCCCGGTTCAGGCGGCTTTTGACCGTGCCCAGTTCCAGGCCCAGCACCTCCGCGATTTCGGCGTAGTCCAGGCCGGACAGTTCGCGCAGGGTCAGCACGTCGCGCTGCTCGGGCGGAAGCTGGCGCATGGCCCAGGCGAGGCGTTCGCGCAGGTCGGCCTGTTCGCCTGCCTGGACCGGGTTGTGGGGGGCCACGGGTTCGGGGGCGTCTTCCAGCGGGAGGTGACGGCGGACAGCCAGCGCCTTGTGGCAGGCGTTCAGCGTGACGCGGTGCAGCCAGGTCGTGAACTGCGCCTCGCCCCGAAAGCCCCCCAGATGCCGCTCCACGCTGATAAACACCTCCTGCACCACGTCGTCTGCCGCGCCTGCCCCGACCGTTCCCGCCGCCACCCGGTGAACCCGGCCCGCGTGCCGCCGCACCAGCGCCTCGAAGGCCGCCTCCCGGTGAGGTCCGGGCTGCGCGGCGAGGCGCACCAGTTGCGCGTCCGTCAGGTCGTTCAAGGCCACCTCACAGGGTAAGAGGCGGGGAGGGGGGGAAAAGTTCCCGGGGAGGGCAGAAGGTAGACCGTGAAAGCCTTCACGACCCCCACTCACCACTGACCACTTCCCACTCACCCCTAACCCCCACGCCGGACCCCTGACCTAAACTGCCTCCCATGACGGCCCGCGCGCTCTCTCCCTCCGCCGAGGATTACCTCAAGCACCTGTACCTGCTGGGGCAGCGCGGCAAGGTCAACACGCAGGCCCTGGCCGACGCCCTGGGTGTGATGCCCGCCAGCGTAACGGGGATGCTCCGCAAACTCAGCGAGCAGGGGCTGGTGGCCCACGCGCCGTATCAGGGCGCGAGCCTGACCGCCGAGGGGCAGCGGGTCGCGCTGGAGGTACTGCGGCATCACCGGCTGCTGGAACTCTTCCTGCACCGGGCGCTGGGCGTGCCGCTTGACGAGGTCCACGAGGAGGCGGAGCGGCTGGAACATGCCCTCTCCGAACGGCTGGAGGCGCGCATCGCGGCCTGGCTGGGCGACCCCACCCACGACCCGCACGGCGACCCGATTCCCACCCTGGCGGGCGAGTTGCCCACCCGCGCCGAGCGCCGCCTGACCCAGCTCGCGCCCGGTGAGGCCGCCACCGTGGCCCGCGTGCCCGACAGTGACGCGGCGGGGCTGCGCGCACTCGTTGCGGCGGGCCTCACGCCGGGGGTGCCCGTCACGCTGCGGCAGGTGGACGCGCCGCTGGGCACTCTGACCGTTACGCTGCGGGGTGGCGAGGCCCTCACCCTGGCCCTGGCGGTGGCCGCGCAGGTGCAGGTGCACGGAGACCGGGATTGACCACCCCCGCCCCCCGCCCCGGCTGGCGGCGGCAGCTTCAGGCCGCGCACCTGGCCCTGACCTTCCTGACCACGCTGCCCCTGCCCCACGTCCGCGAGGTCCGCGAGGGCGACTTCGCGCGGGCCAGCGCCTATTACCCCCTGGCGGGGTACGCGGTGGGCGGGCTGGTGGCGTTGGTGCTGTGGCTGCCGCTGCCGCTGCCGGAGGGCGTGCGCGCGGCCCTTGCGGTGGGGGCGTGGCTGGCCGTCACCGGGATGCTGCATTTCGACGGGCTGGTGGACAGCGCCGATGCCCTCTT
Source organism: Deinococcus carri (assembly GCF_039545055.1). Lineage (NCBI taxonomy): Bacteria > Thermotogati > Deinococcota > Deinococci > Deinococcales > Deinococcaceae > Deinococcus > Deinococcus carri. The sequence continues at coordinate 54,260 of NZ_BAABRP010000014.1, read as the reverse complement.
CGCCATGAAAAGCCCGGAGCGGCGGCTGGAGATTCTGCGCGACGTGCATGTGGGGGCCTTCGGGCTGGCGACCGGGGTGCTGGCGCTGCTGGTGTTGTGGAGCCTGCTGGCCGCGCCGATTCCCGCCTACGCGCCCGTCGTCGCGGCAGTGGTCGCGCGGGGGCTGGTGCTGCTGCCCATAAACCTCTACCCGGCGGCGCGGCAGGAGTCGCTGGGCGCACGCTCGCGCGAGGGACGCTGGGGCGCGGCGCTGGTGCTGGCCCTGCCCGCCCTGCTGCTGCCGGGGGCGTGGGCGGCGGCCCTGGCCGCGCTGGTGGCCGTGCTGTTGGCCGCCCGTTTCTCCGCCGCGCGCCTGGGTGGGGGCCTGAACGGCGACGTGTACGGCCTGCTGGTGGTGACGGCGGAACTGGTCGCGCTGGGGGCGTATGCGTGGGGGCGGGGGTGAGGCGCGGCGGTCAGAGAAACAGGCCTGCCTCTACCCCGAAGTAGCGGCCCAGCGCGCGGGCGTGGTCGGCGGTCAGGGCGCGTTTGCGGTGCAGCAACTGACTGAGGGTACTCTGCTGAATGCCGGTCGCCTCGGCCAGTTGCTGCTGGGTCAGGTTGTTCTGCTCCAGGTAAAAGGCCAGCATGGCCGGACCATCCGCCTTGGGAACAGGAAAATGCTCCGCCTCATAGGCCATGATCCGGTGCATCAGCGTGTCCGCGAGGTCGGCCAGCGGATGCCCTGGCGTTTCGCCTATCTCGGCGTCGAGCGCCTTCAGAAAGATGGTCGCGCGCGCCAGATCGTCGCCGCTTTCGATGGGGGCAAACGCTTCCGGGGCCAGGGCGTGCAGGTGCTGCCAGGTGCGCGAGAGTTCGGAGAAGTTGGTCATCTCAGGGCCTCCAGTGGTCATACTGCCGGTGGGTCAGGGCGGCCTCGATATAAAACCGCTTGCCCACGAAATTGGGCCGGACAATCAGGCGGTACTTCTTGCCCCCGATGTCGAACACGATAAGGCCGCCCACCCAGTCGGCGCTGCCGAAGTCGGCCTTGACCTCGGCAAAAGAGCCGTACTCCCGGGAACGGACGTGCCGGTACCAGGCCCGGAGCGGCGCTGCGGCATCCGGATGCTCTTCCCCGAAGGCGAGCAGGGTACTCAGGGTGAGAACGTTCATCCCCATTGCCACAGTATCGCATATTGTAATAAGGCGGCGGGCCGGACGTGTCCTGGGTGTCCGCTGCCCGGTTAGAGTGGCTGTATCTCGCCCCTTACCCTCCACCTCATCCGCCACGCGCCCACCCTCCCGAATGCCGAGCGCCGCTATCCGCGCTCTGACGAGGACGCGCCCCTATCGGAGACGGGCCTAGCTCTCGCCCGCGCGCTGAGGCTGCCAGAGTCGGCCCTGGCCTTCACCTCCCCCAGCCTGCGCGCCCGGCAGACGGCGGCGCTGGCCGGGTTCCCCCACGCGCGGTCGGTCCCGGCGCTGGCAGAGGCCAACTTCGGCGTGATGGCGGGCCGCACCTGGGCCGAGCTGGAAGCCGCCCACGGGGAAGCGCCCCGCGCCTGGATTGACGCCCTGGCCGACCCCACCTCCGACCGGGGGCCGCCGGAAGGGGAGACGGGCCTGGCCCTTCACGCACGGCTGGAGGGCTGGCTGGCCGCCCTGCCTGACGCAGGCGAGGTGGTCGCCTTTACCCACGCGGGGCCGCTGCTGGCCGCCCTGCGCCTGACGGTAGGCCTGCGCGCCGCCGAGGTCAGGCCGGGCGGCGTCGCCACGCTGCGGCGGGCGGGCGGCGCGTGGTGGCTGGCCGAACTGCGCGTGCCCCCCGACCTCCCCTGACCTGCTGGTTGCTGGAAGCTGGCCGCTGGCCGCTCCCATGCCATCATCCCCCCATGCCCGCCACCCCCACGCGGCCCCCGCTCAAGCTGGCGACCTGGAACGTCAATTCGCTGAACGTGCGCCTGCCCCAGGTCATCGCCTGGCTGGAGGCGCAGCGGCCCGACCTGCTGGCCCTTCAGGAAACCAAGCTGGAGGACCACCGCTTTCCCCTGGCGGAACTGGAGGCGCTGGGTTACCACGCCGCCTTTTCCGGGCAGAAGACCTACAACGGGGTCGCGCTGCTGTCGCGCCTGCCGCTGACGGACGTGCAGGTGGGCATTCCTGGTTTCGCGGACGAGCAGCGCCGGGTATTGGCCGCGACGGTGGGCGGCGTGCGGGTCGTGTGCCTGTACGTACCCAACGGGCAGGCGGTCGGCTCCGGGAAGTACGCCTACAAGCTGGCATGGCTGGCGGCCGTCCGCGACTGGCTGCGGGATGAACTGACGCGGCACAGACGACTCGCCGTGATGGGCGACTTCAACGTGGCCCCCGAAGACCGCGACGTCCACAGCCCGAAACGCTGGGAGGGGCAGGTGCTGGTCAGTGAACCCGAACGCGCCGCCTTCCGCGACCTGCTCGCCCTGGGCCTGCACGACGCCTTCCGCCTGTTGCCCCAGCCCGAGCGCGTCTTCAGTTGGTGGAACTACGGGCGGCTGGCCTTCCCACGCAACTGGGGCCTGAGAATCGACCACGTGCTCGTCTCCGCCGCCCTGGCTGCTGAATGCCAGTCCTGCACCGTGGACACTGGCCCCCGCACCCACGAGCGCCCCTCCGACCACGCCCCCGTGCTGGCGACCTTCTCGACCCGCCTGCAGGAGACTCCCCCCACCGAATAGGGCCTGCCCCGCCTCTGCTGGCCGCTGGAAGCTGGTCGCTGGCTGCCCCTCACAACCTCACCCCCCGCCACCGCCCCGACGCGAAGCGCCACGCATACGCCACCGCCGCGAGCGCGATAAAGACCAGCGCCGACCCCCACGCGCCCGTCACGCCCGCGCGCGGGGCCAGCCATGCGGCTCCCAGCACCATCACCAGCCACGCCCCGGCCAGGGTCACGAGGAGGCGGAAGCGCGTGTCGCCCGCGCCGCCCAGCGCCCCGCCCAGCACAATCGCCACACCGTCGAAGACCTGATAGGCGGCCATGACGGCCAGGACGGTGCGGCCCACCGCCAGCACCTCCGGATCGCGGTTAAAGAGGCCGATGAGTGCCCCCGGCAGCGCCACGAAGAGGAGCGCCAGCACGCCCATCAGCGCGGCGGCAATCCCGGCCCCCCGCCAGCCGATGCGGGCGGCGATGTCCGGGCGACCCGCCCCCAGCGCCCGCGACAGCAGGCTCCCGGTCGCCGACGCCAGCGCGAAGGCGGGCAGGAACCCCAGGCTGGCGAGCTGGTTGGCAATCTGCGACGCGGCGAGTTCCACCGCCCCCAGCCGCGAAATGATGCCCTGAAAGACCGTGAAGGCCCCCACCTCCGCCAGTTCGGTGACGCCGGCGGGCAGGCTGACCCGCGCCAGCCGCGCCAGTTCCCCGCGGGCGGGCCGCACCAGCCCGAACGGCCCGAAGCGCGGCCCGTGCAGGCGGCCCAGCAGCCCCAGCGCCAGCCCGTTCTGGAGGCTCACCGCCACCACGGCGGCCCACGCCGCGCCCGTCACCCCCCACCCGAACCCGAAGATGAACAGCACCGCCAGCGCCGCGTTGACCACCATCACCAGCCAGGCGAGTTGCATGGGCGTGCGGGTGTTGCCCAGGCCCACCATCACCGAGAGGGCGGCGTTGCCCAGCAGCATCGCTGGAATCTCCCACACGCGGATATGGGCGTAGGTGCGCGCCACCGCGGTGATGTCCGGCCCCGGCCGCAGCAGCGCGAACAGCCCGTCCAGCAGCGCGGGGCCGACCAGGGCCAGCGGCAGGCCCACCAGCCCGCAGCTCAGGAACACGCTGGCCCAGCGGCGCACGCCCGCCGGGTCCCCTGCGCCCAGACTGCGGGCCACGAAGGTTGCGGCAGTGTTCAGGCTCCCGCGAAACAGCAGCACCAGCGTCAGCAGGCAGATGTTGGCAAAGCCCACCGCGCCGACCTCCAGCACGCCCAGACGGCCCATCAGCAGGGTGTCGGTCAGGCCGACCGCCGTGTAGGCGAGGTTGGAGAGCATCAGGGGCCAGGCCAGCCGCAGCAGTTCGCGGGTGCTGCCCTGCGGCGGGGTGCCCTGGGCGGGGGAGTCGGCAGACACGAGCGGCACGCTAGCACCCCGGGGTCGAGGGGGAGTGGCTCCGGGTAACCTCCCTGGGGCCATCCCCTAAACTCCGCACGTGCGTCCCTACCGGCAGGAGGATTTCGAGGCTTGTCTCGCGCTGTTTGACAGCAACACACCCAGTTTCTTTGCCCCGGAAGAACGCGCCGCCTTTGAACGCTTTCTCCTGAAGGGCAGTGGCCGGTATTTCGTGCTGGAGGAGGAAGGGCGCGTCGTGGCCTGTGGTGGGGTCGCGCTGGCCCCGGACGCCTATCCGGCATGTTCGGGAGGTGTTCCCCTGCCGCCGGACAGCAGCGGCCTGACGTGGGGCATGGTGGCCCAGAATCTTCATCGCCGCGGTCTGGGGACGCAGTTGCTTCAGGCCCGCCTGGGCTGGCTACGTGCCCACGCGCCCCACGTGCGCGAGGTGCGGCTCTCCACCAGCCAGTTCACTGCGCCCTATTACGCCCGCCAGGGCTTCCGCCCCCTGAACGTGACGCCGGACGGCTTCGCGCCGGGCATCGACGCGGTGGAGATGCGGCTGGAATGGCTGACCCCCGGACTGAATGGGGAAGGCCAGTCGGGTCAGCCATAGGCGCACTTCTGCTACCCTGTTCCCACCTGGGAGCGGGGAAGTCCGGTGAGAATCCGGCGCTGTCGCGCAACGGTATGCAGGCCCGGTCTGTAAGCCCGAATGCCCCTCAGGGACGCCCTGCCCGCGTGGCGGGGCACCTCTCGCCGTCAGAGGGCCACGCACCGAGCTTTGCACGCTGACACCGCTGCACCCGCTCTGGCCCCGGCTGGAGTGGGTTTTTCGCTGTGCGCCCCCTCCTGCTGCCGCCTCCATGCACGCCGCGGAGCCTTTCATGCGTCACCTCGCCCTGCTCACGGCCCTCGCGCTGCTTTCCAGCGCCGCCGCCACGAAATACCCCCTCACCGTCACCGACGATCTGGGCCGCACCGTCACGCTGAAGGCCGAGCCGAAGCGCATCATCGCCATGCTGCCCAGCCACACCGAGACGCTGATTGCCCTCGGGGCGGGGGACAAGCTGGTGGCGGTGGACCGTTTCAGCAACTATCCCAAAAACGTCACCGACAAACTTCCCAAGATGGGCAGTGCGTACCAGCCCAACCTGGAAGCCATCCTGGCCCTCAAGCCCGCTCTGGTGCTGGCCGACGAGTCGGCGGGGTCGCGCCTCACCGAGAAGCTGGCGGCGGCGGGCCTGACCGTGTACGGCGGCACCGCCCAGACCTACAACGAGGTCTTCGAGAAAATCGCCGTGCTGGGCAAGCTCACCAACCATGAGGCGGGGGCCACGCGCCTCATTACATCGATGCGCTCGGAGCTGAACGCGCTGCAAAAGAGCGTGGTGGGCCTGCCGAAAGTCAGCACCTACTACGAGGTGGACCCCGCCCCCTACAGCGTCGGCCCGAACTCCTTCATCGGCACGCTGCTGACCAAGGCGGGCGGGCAGACCATCGTGCCCGCGCGGCTCGGGGACTTTCCCAAGCTGGACCCCGAACTGATTGTCAAGGCCAACCCCCAGACGATGATTGGCCTGGGCCTGGACGACGCCCGCAAGCGCCCCGGCTGGCAGGGCCTTCAGGCAGTGAAGGCGGGGCGCGTGTATATGCCCACGCCCGAGGAACGTGATGCCCTCTCGCGCCCCGGTCCCCGGCTGCCCGCCGCCCTGCGCGCCCTGATTCGCTGGCTGCACCCGGAGGCGCTGAAATGACGGACGACGCGACGCAAGCACGCCGCGAGGCCGCCATGCGCGAACTGGCGGAGGCGCGCGACAGCCACCAGAAACGCGAGGACCTGAGCCGGGGCCGCCGGGGCCTCCTTATCGTCAACACCGGCAAGGGCAAGGGCAAGACGACCGCCGCGCTGGGGCTGATGCTGCGGGCGCACGGGCGGGGCCTGAAGGTCCGCATGTTCCAGTTTCTCAAGCACGAGAAGGCCAAGTTCGGGGAACACCGCACCCTCGACCTGCTGGGCATCCCCTACGAGGGCCTGGGCGACGGCTTCACCTGGCGCTCGCGCGACCTGGAAAACTCCGCGAGCCTGGCCGCCCACGGCTGGGAACTGGCGAAGGCGGCGATTCAGTCCGGCGAGTACGACCTCATCGTGCTGGACGAGTTCACCTACGCCCTCAAGTACGGCTGGGTCCCCTGGCCCGACGTGGAGGCGACCCTGAAGGCACGCGACCCGAAACTCCACGTGGTCATCACTGGCCGCGACGCCCTGCCCGAACTCGTGGCGCTGGCCGATACCGTGAGCGAGATTCAGCCCGTCAAGCACGCCTACGAGGCGGGCATCGGCGCGCAGCCGGGGATTGAGCACTGATGGGGAGGACGCGATGATTGTCTGTATCGGTGCGGGTCCCGGCCACCTCGACTTTCTGACGCGCCGGGGGGCGGAACTCGTCTCCAACGCCGATGTGGTCGCGGGCTTCGACGCCGTGGTGGATGTGGTGCGGCCCCTGCTGCTGGCGGAACAGCAGGTGGTCACGATGGGCTACCGCGACCAGGTGGCGAAACTGGCCGAGGTGGCCGAGCTGCACCACGCCGGGAAAAACTGCGTGGTGGTGTTCATGGGGGACATCCACTTCAGCGGCTTTCAATTTCTGGAGCGGGTGGAGACGGCCTGCGGACATCCGGTGGAGACGGTGCCGGGCATCTCCAGCGCGCAGATGCTCGCCAGCAAGGGCCGCGTGTGCTTCGATGAGACCACCTTTCTGACCTTTCACCGCCGGGGCGACCTGACGCCCTTCAAGACGCACCTGCGCGACGTGCTGCACGCCGGGCGCAACGCCATCGTGATTCCGCGCCCGTGGGACTTCATGCCGAAGGACGTGGCGGCGTACCTGCTCGCCCACGGCGCGAGTCCGGCGCACAAAGTCGAGGTCTGGGAGAACCTCTCCCGCGCCGAGGCGGAATGGACCGGCACCCTGGCCGAGCTGGAGGGCCACGACTTCTCCGACATGAGCATCCTGCTGATTCGCGCGCTGACGCCGATGCTGACGGGTTTGGAGGGCGAGGCGTGAACGACTATGCCATCGTGCTGGCCGCGCACGGCAGCCGTGACCCCGCGAGTGCCGCGCAGTTCGAGCAGCTCGCCGCGCGGGTGCGGGCGCTCGATCCGGACCGGGTCATCACCCACGGCTTTCTGGAGTTCAACGCGCCCACCCTCGACGAGGCCGCGCGGGAGGCAGTGGCAGCGGGGGCACGCGAAGTGGTGTTGGTGCCCGGCGTGCTGCTGGCCGCCACCCACGCCAAGAACGACCTGCCCAGCGAACTGAACGCGCTGCGCCAGGAGTTCCCCGACGTGACCTTCCACTACGGTGCGGCGATGGACCTGCACCCGGCCCTGCTGGAAGTCTGCCGCGAGCGTCTGATTGAGGCCGAGGCGGCAGCCGAGCGCGAAGTCCGCCGCGACGAAACGCTGTTGCTGCTGGTGGGGCGCGGCACCACTGACCCCGATGCGAACGGCGACGTTCACAAGCTCGCCCGCTTTCTGGAGGAGGGCCTGGGCTACGGCGCGAGCCTGGTCTGCTACAGCGGGACGGCGAAACCCGACCTGCCCACCGGCCTCGCCCGCGCCGCCCGCCTGGGCTTCGCGCGGGTGGTGGTGCTGCCCTACCTGCTGTTCGACGGGGTGCTGGCCCGCCGGGTGCGCGAGGCGGTGGCCGCCGCCGCCCAACGCTGGCCCGGCACCGAGTTCCTGACCGCCGGGCACCTGGGGCCGCACGAGAAGGTCGCGCAGGTCTTTCTGGAACGAGCGCGCGAGGGCGTGCAGGGCCAGGGCCACATGAACTGCTCGCTGTGCAAGTACCGCGTGGGCGTGGTCGGCTACGAGGCGCAGGTGGGTGCGCCGCAGGTGGGGCACCACGGGGCGGTGCGCGGGCTGCTGGCCGGGGGAGAGGCCCCGGAACGCAAAACCATCGCCCCCTACGAACCGCACCCCATCGAGCGCCAGTCCTTCGACATCATCGAGACGCTGCGGGATTGGTCTACCGTCAACCCCGCCGACCGCTACGCGATGCAGCGCCTCGTCCATACGGCGGGCACCCCCGACATCGTAGATGACCTGTACTTCTCGCCCGGCGCGACCGAGGCGGGTGTGATGGCGATTCTGCGCGGATTGACCGTCGTGACCGACGTGACGATGGTGCAGAGCGGCCTCAAGCGCGAGGTGCTGCGGACGCTGAACGTGTCGGTGTGGTGCGGCGTCCACGACCCCGAAACGCACCTGCTGAGTCGCGAGGCGGGTATCACCCGCTCCGCCGCCGGAATCCGCCGCGCCTACGAGAAGTTCGGCAACGACTGCATCGTCGCCATCGGGGACGCCCCCACCGCGATTTTCGAGACGGTGCGCCTGATTCGGGAGCGGCACTGGCGGCCGGGTCTGGTGGTTGGCCTGCCGGTGGGCTTCGTGGGCACCCGCGAGAGCAAGGCGGCCCTGCGCGCCTGCCTCAGCGTGCCGCGCCTCACCAACGCGGGCACGCGGGGGGGCAGCCCCTGGGCCAGCAGCGTGGTGAACGCGCTGATGATTGAGGCCCAGAATCGCCTCGCCGCCGTTGCCGCCGCTCCCGCCGGGACAGACGGGTGAGCCTCGCCATGACGCCGACGCCGCCCCAGCGCCTCGACCTCTCGCTGCCCGCACCCAACGGGTTGAAGCGGGGCTTTACCACCGGCAGCGCGGCGACGGCGGCCCTCGCGGCGGCGCTGCACCTCTTGCTGCGCGGCGAGACGCCCGAGCGCGTGACCATCCGCCTCCCGGACGACCTGCGGCTGGACATCCCCGTGCAGCAGGTCCGCCTCACCGACGCCGGAGCTTACGCCGAGGTCGTCAAGGACGGCGGCGACGACCCCGACGCCACCCACGGCGCGACCCTGTGGGTGACGGTCACGCCGAACGGCAGCGGGCACATGACCTTCCACGCCGGAGAGGGCGTGGGCACCGTCACCGCCCCCGGCATCCGCGTGCCGGTGGGCGAGCCGGCCATCAACCCGGTACCGCGCGAGATGCTGCGGCGGGCGGCGCTCGACCTCGCGGGGCAGGAGGGCTTCGCGGTGACGGTGGGCTGCGTGAACGGCGAGGCCATCGCCCGCAAGACCTTCAACCCCCGGCTGGGCATCCTGGGCGGCATCTCCATCCTGGGCACCACCGGCATCGTGGAACCGATGAGCCTGGAAGCCTACGCGGCGTCGGTGGAGGTCTACGCCCGCGTGGCCGTCCACGCCCGCCCGGACGCCGTGGTCTTCACGCCCGGCAAGCTGGGCCGCGACTACGCGCGGGACACCCTGAACGTGCCCCCGCAGGCCATCGTGCAGATGAGCAACTTCGTGGGGACGGCGCTGGACGCGCTGCAAGGGGCGCTGGAGGAAACCGGGCACCCACTGCCGCTGCTGCTCGTCGCCGGGCATCCTGGCAAGCTCGCCAAGGTCCTCAACGGCGACTGGAACACCCACAGCCGGCACAGCGGCATGGCGATGAACGCGCTGGCGCGGGTGGCGGCGGGGCTGGGGGTGGACGGGGAAACGGTGCGGGCGCTGGCCGACGCCAACACGGTGGACGCCTGCGTGGCGCTTCTGGCCGGCCACGGGCGCGGCGCGGAAGTCTGGCAGGAGGCGGCGCGGCAGGTCGCCCAAACCCTGCACGAGCGTACCCCCGGCGTAGGTCGCGTCCGGGTGGCCCTCTTTGCGCTGGACGGCACCGGGCTGGGGGAGGCGGAGGCGTGACCACGCCCGGCACCTTTTACGGCCTCGGCGTCGGCCCTGGCCCTTACGGTCTGCTGCCCGTCGCCGCGCTGGAGATTCTTCAGACCGCCGACCTCATCTACGCCCCCCGCTCCCGCGTTTCGCCCGATTCGGTGGCCCTCGCGGCGCTGGACGGCCTGCCCTTTCCCCGCGAGCGGGTGCGCGAGGTGGAGTTCCTGATGGACGGCGACGACGCCCGCATCGGGGAGCATTACGCGGCCCTGGCCCGCGAAATCGCCGCCCACCAGTGGGCCGGGCGCAGCATCGCCTACCTGACCATCGGGGACGCGATGACGTACAGCACGCTGGGCTACCTGGTGGCGGCCCTGACCCGCGAGGCCCCTGACCTCCCGCGCCGCGTGTTCCCCGGCGTGACCAGTTATGCCACCGCCGCCGCCCTCACCGGTTTCTCGCTGGGCGAGGGCAAGGAGCGGGTGCTCATCCTGCCCTGCCCCGACGACATGGCGGCCCTGCGCGCCGACATCCTCTCGCACGACGTGGTGGCCCTGATGAAGGTGGGGCGGCGCATGGCGGACGTGCTGGCGCTGCTGACCGAACTGGGCATCGCGGAACACTGCGCCCTCGCGCACCGCCTGGGGCTGGACGGGGAAGTTGTTCTGCCCTCGCTCGCGCCCGCCCCCGACCCCGGACGCCTGGGCTACCTGAGCGTCGTCCTGATTCGCCGCGAGGCTCCCCGGAGGTTTGCTTGAAGGTTTATTTCATCGGCGCTGGTCCCGGTGCCCCCGACCTCATCACGCTGCGCGGTGCGCGGTTGCTAGGCGAATGCCGCCTGATTCTCTACGCCGGGTCGCTGGTGCCCGAGGCCGTGCTGGAACACGCGCACCCGGAGGCCGAGACGTTCAACACAGCGGGCATGCACCTTGACGAGCAGATGGCCCTATACCGCCGCGCTCAGGCAGAGGGATTGAACGTGGCTCGCGTGCATTCCGGCGACCCGGCCATCTACGGCGCGACCGCCGAGCAGATGCGGGCACTGCGCGAACTGGATATTCCCTACGAGGTGGTGCCCGGCGTGAGCAGCTTTACTGCGAGCGCGGCCGTGCTGGGTGCGGAACTCACCCGTCCCAACGTCACCCAGACGGTCATCCTGACGCGGGTGTCGGGTCGGGCAAGTCCTGTTCCCGAGCGGGAGAACCTGCCCAGTCTCGCGGCGCACGGGGCCAGTCTGTGCCTGTTCCTGGGGGGCAACCAGCTTCCGCAAATCGTGGCGGACCTGCTCACCGCCTACCCGCCCGAGACGCCGGTGGCCCTGGTGCAGCGCGCCACCCAGCCCGACGAGCGCCAGCACGTCAGCACACTGGAGCGCCTGCTCTCCGAAATCCGCGTCAGCGAGTGGGCGCTGACCACCATGCTGATTGTGAGTCCCGCCCTCTCCGACCCCGACACCAGCAGCCGCCTCTACGACCCGGCCTATGCCCACCGCTTCCGCCGCGCGGAGAAGGAGGGGGCGTGACGGCGGCCCCGCAGAGCCTGGCCGTCTGGCCCGTCCGCCGCGAGTCGGAGGGGCTGGCCGGGCGGCTGGCGGATGAGTTGGGAGCGGCCCTGCACCGCCCCTGGCAGGACGCCGGACGGCAGAGGGACGCTTTCCGCGCTGCCTTCCACACCGCCCGCGCCTGGGTCTTTATCGGCGCGGCGGGCATCGCCACCCGCTTCGTGTCGGGGCTGCCGCACAGCAAGCTGACTGACCCCGCAGTGGTGGTCCTGGACGACGCCGCCCGCTTCGCCGTCGCGCTGCTGGGCGGGCACGAGGGCGGCGCGAATGCCCTGGCCTACCGGGTGGCCCGCCTGACCGGGGCCGTGCCCGTCGTGACCACCGCGACCGAGGCCGTGAAGCCCCTCACCCTGGGCATCGGCTGCCGCCGGGGCGTGAGCGAGGAACAGATTGCCGCCGCCGTGGCACACGCCCTGGGAGAGCACTCCCTGACGGACGTGCGCGAGGTCGCCACAGTGGACCTCAAGGCGAACGAGGCGGGCCTGCTCGCCTTCTGCGAACGCCACGGCCTGCCGCTGCGGATTTTCGCCGCCGCCGACCTGGAGGCCCGCCCCTTCGTGACGCGGCACAGCGAGTGGGTGCAGCAAAGCGTGGGCCTGAGCGGCGTCTGCGAACCCTGCGCCCTGCTCGCCAGCCCGCGCGGGCGGCTAACCGTGCCCAAGACCGCCCTGAACGGCGTGACTGTCGCCGTGGTGGAGGACCGGGGCGCGGCTGTTTTCGAGGAGAAGTTATGACGAGTCCACACCGCACCGGACATCTCAGCCTCGTTTCCGTGGGGCCGGGCGACCTGTCGCTGGTGCCCGAGCGTGCCCGGCAGGCGCTGACGCAGGCCGACGTGATTGTCGCCTACGACCTCTACCTGACCTGGGTGCGCCCGCTGCTGACCACGCAGGAACTCCTGACGCCACCGCTGACGCAGGAAAAGTACCGGGCAGAACTGGCGATTCAGAAGGCGGCGGAGGGGAAGCGGGTGGCCCTCGTCAGCTCCGGCGATATCGGCGTGTACGCGATGGCGGGCCTGGTCTTCGAGGACCTGCCCGAAGACCCCCCCTTCGGCGTGGAGGTGATTCCCGGCATCACCAGCGCCACCGCCTGCGCCAGCCTGCTGGGATCGCCCCTCACGCACGATTTCGCCACGCTGAGCCTCTCGGACCTGCTATGCCCCTGGGAGTGGATTGAGCAGCGGGCGAGCCACATCGCCCAGGCCGACCTCGCCGCCGTGCTGTACAACGTGCAGAGCAAATCCCGGCGCGAGGGCGTCTACCGCGTGCTGCGCCTGATGCTGGAACACAAGCGCCCCGACACCGTCTGCGGCGTGGTCCGCAACGCCTACCGCGAGGGCCAGGAGGTGCGCGTCACCACCCTGGAGGCCTTGCTGGGCGACGAGTTCGACATGCTCACTACCATCGTCATCGGCAACCGCTTTACCACCCGGAAAGGCCGCTGGATGTACACCCCGCGCGGCTACAACGACTGGCAGCCGGAGCGGGCGGGGGAGAGCGTGGCCGCGCCCCAACCCGAAGGCACTGTCTGGGTCTACAGCGGCACCCGCGACGGCAACGCGCTCGCGCTGCGCCTGGCTGAAACGGGCCAGCCGGTCACGCTGAGTGTGGCTTCCGACCTGGGGGCACAGGTGGCCCCGACGCACCCGAACCTGCACCTCTACAGCGGCCAGCCCGGTGTGGAGGCCCGCCGCCGCGCCCTGCGTTCGGCCCGCGCCGTGGTGGACGCCACCCACCCCTACGCGCAGGCCATCACCGCGCAACTGCGGGAGCTGACGGGCGAGCTGGGCGTGCCCTACCTGCGCTATGAGCGGCCCAGCGGCCTGCCCGAAGACACGAGCGGGCTGATTCTGGTGGACTCCTTCGAGGAAGCCGCGCGGGCTGCCCTTGCTTATGGCCGGGTCTTCCTCGCCACCGGCAGCAAGGACCTGGAAGCCTTCCTGCACGCCGCCCCCGGGGCGGAGGTCTTCGTGCGTCTCACCCCGCAGCCCGACGTGCTGCGCCGCGCTGGGGAACTCGGCATCCCCGCCGCCCGCATCTGCGCGATGATTGGCCCCTTTTCCCGCGAGTTCAACGCGGCGCAGTGGCGGGCCTGGAATATCGGCGCAGTCGTCACCAAGGAAAGCGGCGACGCGGGGGGCTTCGGGGCCAAACGCGAGGCGGCCCGCGAGCTGGGCCTGCCCCTCATCGTGGTGCGCCGCCCGCCGCCCGTGCCCGGTGCCTTTGCCACCGCAGGTGCGCTGCTGGACGCCCTGAACACTCTTTCCAAGGAGCTTGCATGACCTCTCCCAAGACGCCCGTCACCCTCGTCAGCGGTTTTCTGGGCAGCGGCAAGACCACGCTGCTGGGCAACCTGCTCAGCCAGACGCACGACCGCACCCTGGCCCTCATCGTCAACGAGTTCGGGGAGGTCAGCATCGACGGTCCGCTGCTCGAAACCCGCGAGGACGGCGTGGAACTGCACGACGTTCACGGCGGCCTGCTGGCCTACGGCGGCGAGGGCGACGCCTTCCGCCGCACGTTGCGCGCCCTGCTGGAGCGCCGCCACACCTTCGACCACGTGCTTATCGAGACGAGCGGCCTGGCCGTGCCCACCGCCGTGATGGTCACGCTGCAGGAGCCGGAGTTCGCCGCCGACTTCGTGCTGGACGCCACCCTGGTCGTGGTGGACACGCCGCTGCTGCTGGCCGGGGCCTTCGGCGCGGACGCGGGCGACGAGGCTGCCCGCAGCGCGGCCCGCGTGTTCGACGCGCAACTCGAATATGCCGATGTGGCCGTGCTGAACAAGATTGACGGCCTGAACGACGCGGATTTGCTTCAGGCCGAGGCGGACGTGCGGCACCGCGCCCCCCGCGTGCGCTTTCTGGAACTGGCCTACGAGGCGCGGCTGGACACGCAGCTCACGCTCGGCCTGAACCTGCACGGGAGCCGCCGCAGCGCCGCGCACCACGCGCCCGTCAGCGGCACGCCCGGCGACCTCGCGCAGCCGCTCCACGACCACAGCACCCTGGACGGCCACTCGCACGGCGACCTCGATGCCCACGTCCACAGCCTCAGCACCCACCAGCACTTCCACGAACACGACCCCGGCTGGCAGTCCTTCCGCCTCACCAGTGACGACGTGCAGAACGTGCCCGAACTGGTACGGACGGTGCAGAACGTGGCCCGCGTCTTCCCGGTGCTGCGCGTGAAGGGCTTCGTGCAGGGCGAGGACGGCACCCGGCACGCGGTGCAGGCGGTGCGCTCGCGGGTGGAAGCGCAGCCCGCTCCCGCGAAGGCGGACGCGCCCAACGAACTGGTTTTCATCGGCTATCACGTCAGCCGCAAGAAGGTCATCGAGGCGCTGCAAAAGGCGCTGCCGCAACGGTGGGCCTAGCGTGAGCGTGCCCACCGCCTCCCCCGTCACGGCCCGCGCGACCCTCACCCGCAGCGCGCCCTACCTGCTGGGCGTGCTGGGCCTGCACCTGCTGGCGCTCTCGCTGCTGGTCCCCTCCGCGCTCCAGAATCCCCTGGTGTGGGGGCTGGGCCTGACCGCCTACCTGTTCGGGATGCGCCATGCCTGGGACGCCGACCACATCGCCGTCATCGACAACACCGTGCGCAAGCTCCTCACGCTGGGCCGCCCCGCGCATGGGGTCGGGCTGTTCTTCAGCCTGGGGCATTCCAGCGTGGTGCTGCTGATGGCGCTCGTGGCGGCCGTCGTGGGCAAGGCGCTGCTGGGCGCGCAGGAGGATATCGGCCTGTTCGGGGGCTGGGTCGGCCCCTTCGTGGCGGGGGCGTACCTGCTGCTGGTCGCGGCCTTTAACCTGCACGCCGTCTGGCGCATGGGGCGCGGGGAGCCGGAGGGGCATCACCACGGCGGCCTGCTGGCCCGGCTGCTGGCCCCCCTGACCCGCCTGGTGAACCGGCAGTGGCACGTCTTCCCGCTGGGCTTCCTGATGGGCCTGGGCTTCGACACTGCCAGCGAGATTGCCCTGCTGGCACTCGCGGGGCAGGCGGGGCAGCAGGGGCTGACCTGGACAGCCATTCTGGCCCTGCCGCTGCTGTTCGGCGCGGGCATGACCCTCTTCGACACCCTCAACGGCGCGTTCATGACCCATGCCTACGCCTGGGCGCTGGACCGGCCGGGGGCCAAGCGTACCTACAACCTGCTGATTACCGGCCTGTCCGGGGTGCTGGCCCTGGTCATCGGGGTCGTCACGCTTGCGCAGTGGGCGGGGGAACACTTCCCGGCCGCCGCCCGCGCCCTGGCCGCCTTCCAGAGTGTGGACGTGTCCCCGCTGGGCTTCGGGCTGGCCGCCGCCGCCCTGGTGCTGTTCGTGGGGGCGCAGCTTTGGACGCGGGGCCGGCGGGCCTGATGCACCCCGGCGACCGCGAGGCCCTCTGGCGCGTCCTGCGTGCCCGGCGTGACCACCGCCATTTCCGGCCCGACCCCGTGCCGCCGGAAGCCCTGGAGCGCGTGCTGGACGCCTTTCGCGTCGCCCCCAGCGTGGCCCTCAGCCAGCCGTGGCACGTCACGGTTGTCCGCCGCGCCGAACTGCGGGAAGCGGTCCACGCGAGCTTCACGGCCGTGCGGACACGCGAGCGGGAGCGCTTCGGCGGTGAGCGCCGCGCGCTGTACGACACCCTCAAGCTGGAAGGCATCCGCGAAGCGCCCGTGGGCCTGCTGGTCAGCTTCGTGCCGCCCACGGACGCGGTGCTGGGCACGACCAGCCTGCCCGCCGCGCTGGAATACAGCGTGGTCAGTGCCATCACCCTCGCGTGGCTGGCCGCGACCGCCGAGGGGCTGGGCCTGGGCTGGGTGAGTCTGGTGGAACCGGAGCCTCTGCGCGAAGCCCTCGCCCTGCCGCCCCACGTCCGGCCCCTCGCGTACCTGTGCCTCGGCTTTCCGGCCCTGGACCTCAAAGAACCGCTGCTCCAGACCGTCGGGTGGGCGGGGGCGCGTCCCCTGGCCGTGGACTGGCGCGACTGAAGGAGATTGACGTGACCAAGCCCACCTCCCGCCAGCCCACCTCCAGACAACGTGTCACCCGCGCCGACGGCCGCACCATCAACGTGGTCCGCAAGCGCGGGCACCTGAGCTACTGCTTTCACGGCTGCTGCTGCGGGCGCACGGATAAGGGCTACCCCGCCGCTCCCGAAGGCGTGTACAAGGAGGAGTGGACGCGGCGCAAGATGAGAAACGCTGTCCACCTCACCAAGGGCGGTTGCCTGGGGCCGTGCTCCCTCGCCAACGTCGCCCACCTCGTCTTCGACGGGCACGACGTGTGGTTCCACTCGGTGAACGACGCCTGGCTGGTGCGGGCCATCTTCGACTACATCGACGCGATGCTGGCGGCCGACGGCCACCTGCCCCCGCCCCCGGAACTGGTGGAATACACCTTCAACTATTACGCCTGGGATGCGGCGGGCGGGGCACCGGGCGCAGCGGTGGCCCTGCCGCTGGCGACCCCGGAGGCTCCCGCCGCCCTCTCCGGCTTTGCCCTCCTGACCCACGCCGACACGGACCTGCTCAACCTCCGCGCCGCGCAGGAGACGCTACCGCCCGATTTCGGCCCGGTGACGGGGGTGGCGCTGGGCGGCATCCGGTCGGACACGCAGATGGGCACGCTGCTGTTGGGGGCGGTGGGGCAGGCCGAGGTCGTGCTGGTGCGGATTCACGGGAAGTTCTCGGCGGTGCCGGGGGCGGAGCTGCTGCTCTCGCATGCCCGGAAAGCCGGGCAACACCTGCTGCTCGTCAGCGGCACGAACGAACCCGATGCGGAACTGGCTGCCCTGAGCCTCGCCCCTGCCCACACGCTGGACACCGCCCGCGCCTACCTCGCCGCGAGCGGCTGGCAGAACACGCGGGAGTTGCTGCTGTCCCTCAGCGACACACTGCGCCTGACCGGCTACGGCGCGCAGCCCCCACTGGCCCTGCCTGAGCACGGGATTTATCACCCCGACCTGCCGGAAAACGCCACGCTGGCCGACTGGCAACGCCTCCGCACGCCGGGCCGTCCCGCCGTGGGCGTGCTGCTGTACCGCGCCCACGCGCTCAGCGGCAACACGGCCTTTATCGACGCGCTCGTGACCGCGCTGGACGAGGCGGGGGCGGACGCGCTGCCGGTGTTCACGACCAGCCTCAAGGATGTGGACGGGGCCGGGGACCCCAAAGCCTTCGCCCTGCTGCGCGGCGAGGTGGACGCCCTGATTTCTACCCTCTCCTTCGCCATGGCCGACGTGCAGGCTGGGGACGTGACGGCGGCGGGGGCGAACGTCGGCGCGCTGGAACGCCTCGGCGTGCCCGTCGTGCAGGGCCTCACCAGCGGCGGGGCGCGTGGGCCGTGGGAAACGAGTGCGCGGGGCCTCAATCCACTCGACACCGCCATGAACGTCGCCCTGCCGGAGTTCGACGGACGGATTATTGGCGTGCCCTTCGCCTTCAAGGAGCAGGAAGCGGGGGAGGCCCGCCGCCTGGCCGCCGACCACGAGCGCACCGTGCGGCTGGCCGGCATCGCCGTGCGGCTGGCGCGGCTGCGGCACCTGCCCAACTTCGACAAGCGGCTGGCCTTCGTCTTCACCAATTCCACCGCGAAGGCGTCTCAGGTGGGCAACGCGGTGGGGCTGGACTCGGCGGCGTCGCTGCTGCGTATCCTCCACGCGCTGAAGGCGGAGGGCTACGACGTGGGCGAGCTGCCCGCCACGAGTGATGAACTGATGCACGCGCTCATCGAGCGCACCTCCTACGACACCACGCAGCTCACCCCGGCACAGCTCGCGCAGGCCGCCGCCCACGTCCCGGCCGACCTCTATGCCCGCTGGTTCGCCGACCTCCCCGACAGCCAGCAGCGGCGGATGCGCCAGCAGTGGGGCAACCCGCCCGGCGAGGCGTATGTGCATGACGGGGCGCTGGCCCTCGCGGGGCTGCACTTCGGCAAGGTGTTCGTGGCGCTGCAACCCCCGCGCGGCTACGGCATGGACCCCGACGTCATCTACCACACGCCCGACCTCCCGCCCACCCACCACTATCACGCCCTCTACCGCTGGCTGCGCGAGCCGCCGGAGCTGGGGGGCTTCGGCGCGCACGCGCTGGTGCATGTGGGCAAGCACGGCACGCTGGAATGGTTGCCCGGTAAGGGCGTGGGCCTCAGCGCGAAGTGCTTTCCCGACTCGCTGCTGGGCGACCTGCCGCTGTTTTACCCCTTCGTCATCAACGACCCCGGCGAGGGTACGCAGGCCAAGCGCCGCGCCCACGCGACCATCCTCGACCACCTGCCGCCGCCGCTGACCCGCGCGGACACTTACGGCCCGCTGGCCGAACTGGCCGCCCTGGTGGACGAGTATTACCAGCTCGAACTGCTCGACCCCTCCAAGCTGCCGCTGCTTCAGGGCCAGATCTGGGAATTGGTGCAGCAGGCGAACCTGGGCACCGACCTGGGCCTGGATTTGGGAACGGTGCTCCGGCGCGACCACGGCGACCACGTCCACGAGTGGGACGACGAGTTCACCGAGGAAGGCGTACCCGTGACGTTGAGTGAGATGAACGGCTCCGACGTGGCGCACCTGCTCGAAGACATCGACGGGTATCTGTGCGAGCTGGGCGCGGCGCAGATTCGGGACGGGTTGCATACTTTCGGGCAGGCTCCGGAGGGCGAGCAGTTGCCGGAAATGCTTCGCGCCCTGACCCGGCTGGCGAACGCAGACGTGCCGGGCATGAACGCGGGGCTGGCGGCAGTGCTGGGGCTGGACCTGAACGCCCTGCTGGATTCGCCTGGAACGCGGTTGGACGCACGCCCCGACCTCGACGCACTCGCGGGCCGCCCCGTCCTCACGCACGGCGACGCCCTCGAACTCCTCGACGAACTCGCCCTGCACCTCTACCAGACCTTGCAGGCGCGGCACTTCGACCCCGCCGCCATCCCCGATGTGCTGGCCCTCGCGCTGGGGGTGCGCGACGATGACGGGACGCTGCCGCAAACGCTGGCCTACGCCTGCCGGGTCCTGAAACCGAATCTGGACGCGACGACGGATGAAATCACTCACCTGCTCGCGGGCCTCTCCGGGCGGTATGTGCCTGCCGGGCCGAGTGGGGCACCGTCGCGCGGGCTGGCGCACATCCTGCCCACCGGGCGCAACTTCTATGCGGTGGACCCTCGCGCGCTGCCCTCTCAGGCGGCGTGGACGGTGGGGAGCAGCCTCGCGCGGGAGGTGCTGGAACGGCACCTGAAGGAAGCCGGGACGTACCCCGAACACGTCGCCATCAGCGTATGGGGCACCTCTAACATGCGGACGCAGGGCGACGACGTGGCGCAGATTCTGGCGCTGCTGGGCGCACGGCCCCTCTGGCACCCCCAGAGCCGCCGCCTGACGGGCGTGGAACTCGTTCCCCTCGCGGAACTGGGCCGCCCCCGCATCGACGTGACGGTGCGCCTGAGCGGCTTTTTCCGTGACGCCTTCCCGCACCTCATCGCCCTGCTCGACGAGGCGGTGAACCTCGCCATGCAGGCCGACGAGCCGGAGGAACAGAACTTCCCCCGCAAGCACTACCTGACCGACCTGCGGGAGCGGCTGGCCGACCTCCCGCCCGAGGAGGCGCAGGCCCGCGCGAGTTACCGCCTGTTCGGCAGTGCCCCCGGCACCTACGGCGCGGGCATCCTCGACCTGATTCACGAGGGGAACTGGCAGGACGAGGCCGACTTCGCCCGCACCTTCATCAACTGGGGCGGGTACGCCTACACGGCCGCCGAGGCAGGCACCGACGCCCGCGAGGACTTCCGCGCCCGCCTCTCGCAGACGCAACTCGTGCTGCACAACCAGGACAACCGCGAACACGACATCTTCGACTCCGACGATTACTTGCAATTCTTCGGCGGCATGATTGCTTCCGTGCGTTCCCTCAGCGGCACCCAGCCCCGGCACTACTTCGGGGACACCGCCAACCCCGAACGGGCGCGCGTGCGCGACCTGGGCGAGGAGGCGCTGCGGGTGTACCGCTCGCGGGTGATCAACCCCAAATGGCTGGAGGGCATCCGCCGCCACGGCTACAAGGGCGGGCTGGAGCAGACGGCGACGGTGGATTACCTCTTCGGCTTCGACGCGACCGCCCAGATTGCCCATGACTTCATGTACGAGGGCGTGGCGCAGGCGTATGCGCTTGACCCGGAGAATCAGGCGTTCCTGCGGGAATCGAACCCCTGGGCGCTGAACGCGATTGCCGGGCGGCTGCTCGAAGCCCACGCCCGCGACCTCTGGACACCCGAGCAGGCGACGCTGGACGCCCTACAGAACCTGCTCGCGGAGAGCGAGGGACTGCTGGAGGACCGCGGCGAAGCGGCGCGGGTGGGGGGATGACCCTGCCCACCCCCTTTCCCCGCTGGCGGGCGCAGGTGCTGGCGGCCCGCTCGGAGCGCTGGCGGCCGGAGCGCGACCGGGCATTCTGGGCGCGGCACGCCGCCGAGTACGACCACAATATGCCGCCGCTGCCGCAGACGGTGGCCTGGCTGCGCGCCCGGCTGACTGGCCTGGAGAGCCTGCTGGATGTCGGCGCGGGCACCGGCCGCCTGCTGCTGCCGCTGGCGGACGTGGCGGCGCGAGTCACGGCGCTCGACCCCTCGCCGCACATGCTGGAGCAGTTGCGAGGCAAGCACCCGCCGGGGCATGTGCAGGTGCGTGAGCAGTGTCTCGCCCAGGCTGCCGCCGACCCTGGCCTGCCCCCGCACGACGCGGTGCTGGTGGCCTGGGCGCTGGCCTACGAGCCGGAACTGGAAACGGCCCTGCGCCGCCTGCTCACCCTGACCCGCCGTGACCTCTATCTGCTGGAGGACGACGGCGAGGGCAGTCCACATGTCCGCTTGCGCCGCGAAGCGAGGGACCAGACCCCGCCGCGCCGCGCCACCCTGCTCGCGGAGGCGCTGGCCGCGCTGGGCCTGCCGTGTGAACGCTGCACCATTCCGGAGGAACTCACCCTGACTTTCCCATCCACCGCCGCGCTGCTGGAATACTGCCGCCTGCTGCCGCCGGAAGCCGAAACGCTGCGCTGTTTGGCCCCTTTTCTGACCCCCTGTGGCGAGGGCTGGCGCTACCGCTGGACCTTCGCGGTGCATGTGCTGCACGTGCCGCTGGGGGGCCGCGCATGACCCCCCTCTACCCCCTCTCCGCCGTGGCCCACCAACCGGAGCTGCTGCTGGCCCTCTCCCTGCTGGCCGTCTCGCCCGACATCGGCGGCGTGCTGATTCGCGGCGACCGGGGCGCGGCCAAGAGTACGGCGGCGCGCGGGCTGGCGGCCCTGCTCCCGCCCGCGCCGGACGGCAGCCCCGCCCCCTTCGTGAACCTGCCGCTGGGCGCGACCGAGGACCGCGTGGTGGGCACCCTCGACCTCGACGCGGCGCTGCGGGGCGAGGTGCGGCTGAAGCCCGGCCTGATTGCGGGCGCGGATGGCGGCGTGCTGTACATCGACGAGGTGAACCTGCTGGCCGACTACCTGGTGGACGTGCTGCTCGACGTGGCCGCGATGGGCGTCAACCGCGTGCAGCGCGACGGCCTGAGCGCCGAATACCCCGCCCGCCTCGCGCTGGTGGGCAGCATGAACCCCGAGGAAGGCACGCTGCGCCCGCAATTCCTCGACCGCTTCGGCCTGTGCGTGGACGTGCAGGCCCCGGCCGACCCGGTGCAGCGGGCCGACATCGTGCGCCGCCGCATGGCCTTCGAGGCCGACCCGCCGGGGTTTGCCGCCGTCTGGGAAGCCGAGGAAGCCGCGCTGGCCGCCCGCCTCGCCGCCGCCCGGCAGTGCCTGCCGCGTGTGCGCGTGCCGGATGCCCTGCTGGACAGCATCGCCGCCCTGAGTGCCGGGGCGGGTGTGCGGAGCTTGCGCGCCGACCTGGTGCTGTACCGCGCCGCCCGCGCCCTGGCCGCGCTGGAAGGCCGGGGGGAAGTGCGCGAGGCCGACCTGCACCGCGTCGCCCCCCTCGTTCTGGCGCATCGCCGCGACCCACGCCTGCCGCCCCCGCCGCCACCCCCCGCACCCCCGCCCGAAGCGGACCCGCCTTCGCCGGAGGAAACGCCGCCCCAACCTGAGCAGAACGGCCCTCCCGCCCCGCAGGACACGCCGGAGGAGGTCTTCGCGCCCACCGCAAATGCCGTGCCCCTGACCCTGCCCCCCGCGCCCGCCCCCGGTGCGCGCCGGGGCGAGGGCGGGCCGGGCCGCGTGGTGCGGAGCGTGCCCGACCCGCAAACCGCCACGCTGGCCGTGCCCGCCACCCTGCGCGCCGCCCTGACGCGCACGGCGGTGGCTGGAGGGGGCACCGTCACCCTCACCCGTGAGGACTTTCGCGCCCCCGTCCGCGAGGAGGTCACGGGCCGCCGCGTGCTGTTCGTCGCGGACGCGAGCGGCAGCATGGGCACCCGCGAACGGATGGGAGCCGTCAAGGGCGCGATGTTGGAGGTGCTGGCCGAACAGGGGCGGCGCGACCGGGTGGCCCTGCTGACCTTCCGGGGGGCGGGAGCCACGCTGGCCCTGGACTTCACGACCGACGCTGCCGCCGCCGAAGCCGCCATCACCGCCGCACCAACCGGTGGCCGCACGCCGCTGGCCCACGCGCTGCACCTGGCCGCCGAGGTCTTGGCCGGGGAGCGGCACGCCCAGCTCGTGCTGTTCACCGACGGCCGCGCGAACGTGCCGTTGACGCCCGGCGGGGACGCCTGGGCCGACGCCCTCGCCGCCGCCCGCGCCCTGCAGGGCGTGCTCGCCCTCGTCGTGGACACCGAGACGGGGCATGTCCGGTTGAACCGCGCGGCGCGGCTCGCGGAGGTGCTGGGGGCCGACCTGACTACCCTGGAGGGGAACCGATGAAACGCCTCGTCCTCGCCGCTCCGCATTCGGGTAGCGGCAAGACCACCGTGGCCTCGCTGCTGTGCCTGGCGCTGCGGCAGCGCGGGCTGAAGGTGGCCCCCTTCAAGCTGGGGCCGGACTATCTCGACCCCACGCACCTCACGCGGGCAGCCGGGCATCCCGCCCGCAACCTCGACTCGTTCCTGCTGCCCCCCACGCGGCTGCGCGAACTGTTCGCCCGTGCCGCGGCGGGGGTCGACATCAGCATCTTGGAAGGCGTGATGGGCCTCTATGACGGCCGCGACCCCGCCAGCGACGCCCACTCCACCGCCGACCTCGCCCGCCTGCTGGAAGCCCCGGTGGTGCTGGTCATCGACGCGGGCGGCAGCGCGCGGACGGTGGCGGCAGTGGCGCATGGTCTGCGCTCCTTCGGTCAGGGGCAGGGCGGGCCAGACGTGAATGTGGTCGGCGTGATTCTCAACCGCGTGGCGGGCGAGCGGCATGCTTCTCTCTGCGAGGTGGCCCTCTCGCAAATCGGGCTGCCGGTGCTGGGGTTCGTCGCGCGGGACCAGACCCTGCACCTCCCCGCCCGGCACCTGGGGCTGCTGAGTGCAGAGCAGGCGAGCTGGGATGAAGAGGACGCGCTGCGAGCCGCCGCGACCCTGCGGCTGGACGCGCTGCTGGCGGCAGCGGACGCGCCCGCGTTGCCCCTGCCCGCACCCGCCCGGCACCGCCCCGAACGCCGCGCCCGCATCGCCTACGCGCTGGACGAGGCGTTTCACTTCTACTACCCCGACGCGCTGGACGCCCTGCGGGACGCGGGCGCGGAACTCCTGCCCTTCAGCCCATTGCGGGACGCCGGATTGCCGCCGGACGTGGGCGGCGTTCTGCTGGGCGGCGGCTACCCGGAAGCGCACGCGGCCGACCTGTCGGCCAACGGCTCCCTGCGGGCGGCCCTCCGCGCTTTTGCCGCGACCGGCCGTCCCGTGGTCGGGGAATGCGGCGGCCTGATGTACCTGGGCGAGACGCTGGAGGACGAAGGAGGCCGCCTGTTCGAGATGTGCGGCGTCATCCCCTACCGCACGCGCATGGCCCCGCGCCTGACACTGGGCTACCGCGACGCGACCGCGCTCAGCCACTCGCCGCTCGCCCCGACCGGTGCGGTGCTGCGCGGCCACGAGTTTCACCACAGCGTGCTGACCCACGCCCCCACGCACCCCGCCTACGCCTGGACCGACGCGGCGGGCACGCGGGTGGAGGAGGGGTACGCGCGGGGCAACGTGCTGGCGAGCTACCTCCACCTGCACTGGGGCGCGACGGCGGAGATGGCGGAGCGGGTGGTGGGGATGTGTTCGTGAGGGGGGAGGCGGTGCGCGGGACGCGGTGCGCGGTGTTGCTGGCGCTGGTGCTGGATGGGTTGGGGGAACCTCCGGTGCGGTGGCATCCCGTCGTATGGATGGGAAACTTCCTGAAGGCGGCGCGGGGGCGCTGGGAGGGCACCACACCCGCGGAGCAGTTCCGGGAAGGTGCGGCGGGTTGGGCGGTCGGGGCAGGGCTGGTGGGCGGAGTGGGGATGCTGGCGGCGCGGCTGCCGGGCGGCTGGGTGACGCGGGGCGTTCTCCTCAAGCCGTTGCTGGCGCGGCGGGCGCTGTTCGGGGCGGTGGGGGAGGTCCATGCGGCCCTCGCGGCGGGCGACCTGCCGGGGGCGCGGCGGTTGCTGGCGTGGCACTTGGTCAGCCGGGACACGTCCGAACTGAGCGCGGCGGAGGTCGCGGGCGCGTGCATCGAGAGTCTGGCGGAGAACCTCAGCGACAGTGTGGTCGCGCCACTGCTGTGCTTCCGGGTGGGTGGCTTGCCACTGGCGGCCCTGTACCGCTACGCCAACACCGCCGACGCCATGTGGGGCTACCGCACGCCCGAACTGGAATACGCCGGGAAGCTGGCCGCCCGTGCCGACGACCTGCTTAATCTGGCCCCCGCCCGGCTGACGGCCCTCTGCGCGCTCCTGGCGGCCCTTCCCGCCAGGCTGGACGCTCCCGGTGCCTTCCGGGTCTGGCGGCAGGATGCTCGCAACACGGCCAGCCCCAACGCCGGACATCCCATGAGTGCCTTCGCCGGGGCGCTGGGCGTGCGGCTGGACAAGCGGGGCGTGTATGTGCTGAACGTGGGCGGACGCGAACCCACCGCAGCGGACCTTCCCCGCGCGCTGCGCCTCGCCCGCCTGACGCTGGCGCTGGCCGTCCTCACCCTGCTGTGGCCTTCCCGGAGTCGCTGTGGCTGACCTGCCCCCCCTGCTGCCCCGCGCGCCGCACGGTGGGCCGACCGCCCGGCTCTTCACGGGGCTGGATTTCAGCGTGAACGCTAACCCCTACGGCCCGAATCCCATGCTGGTGCGGGTACTGCGGGAGGCCGACCACGCCCACTACCCCGACCCGACCTACCGCGAGGTGCGGGAACGGCTGGCGGCCTGGCACGGCGTAGACGTGGACGAGGTGGCTCTGTCGGTGGGCGCGTCCGACCTGCTGCACCGGCTGGTGCGGGCCTTCCTTCCCCCCGGCGGCACGCTGCTGAGCCTGCACGCCCCGTTCGGGGAACTCGCCCGCGCGGCCGCTTTAGCGCGGGCACGGGTGGAGGTCATCAAGGACCTTCCGGAGCAGCTTCCCCCTGGCACGGCCCTGGTGTACGTCGGCCACCCCCACAACCCCACCGGGCGGCGGTCCACGCCGGAAGAACTCGGGCGACTGGCGGACACCTGCGCCACCACCAACGCTCTCCTCATCGTGGACGAGGCGTATGCACCCTTCCTCCCCGCGCACCGCCTCCCGCGCACCGCGTCCCTCCTCCGCCTGCTCTCGCCGGGCAAGGCACACGGCTTGGTCGGTGCCCGGCCCGCCTATGCCCTGGCCGCACCGGAGGTCGTGGTGCGGCTGGACAACCTCGCGCCCGCGTGGCATCTCCCCGCGGGTACGGCAGCGGTGCTGGCGGCGTTGCCCGAGGTGGGGGACTTCTTGGCGGAGACGCTGCCGCGGGTACGCCGGGACGCACAGGAGCTGGCCGCTGCCCTCCAGCGGTTCGTGGCAGTGGAACACCACAGCACGCCATACCTGACCCTGGAAGTCGGGGACGCGGCGCGCGTGACCGCCGCCCTGCTCGAACATGGGGTAAGGGTGCGCGACTGCACCAGCTACGGTTTTCCCGACCGCATCCGCATTTCGACCCGTCTGCCGGGGGAGAATGCGCGGCTGGTGGCGGCCGTGCGGGCCGTGCTGGAGGGAGGACACTGTGGGTAAGGCTGTCATGGTTCAGGGCTGCACCAGCAACGCGGGCAAGAGCTACCTGTGCGCCGCGCTGTGCCGTGCCCTCTCGGACGAGGGGCTGCGGGTCGCGCCCTTCAAGGCCCAGAACATGAGCAACAACGCCGGGGTCACGCCCGCTGGGCTGGAAATGGGCCGCGCCCAGCTCGTGCAGGCGCAGGCCGCGCGGGTGGTGCCCGACGTGCGGATGAACCCCGTCCTGCTCAAGCCCGAGGCCGACACCCGCTCCCAGGTCGTGCTGCTGGGCCGCGCCAACCCGGAACTGACCGCCCTGGGCTGGCGCGAACGCAAGGCGCATCTGTGGCCGCATGTGCAGACCGCCCTGCATAGCCTCCTAGCCGAGTACGACGTGGTGGTCATCGAGGGCGCGGGCAGCCCCGCCGAGGTCAATCTGCGCTCCTCCGACATCGTGAACATGCGGGTGGCGCGGGAAGCCCAGGCGTCCGTCCTCCTCGCCTGCGACATCGACCGGGGCGGGGCCTTCGCGCACCTGCTGGGGACGTGGCACTGCCTGACGCCGGAGGAACGCGCCCTGCTGCGGGGCTTCATCCTCAACCGCTTCCGGGGCGACCCGCGCCTGCTGGCCCCCGCGCCCGAGTGGCTGGAACAGCAGACCGGTGTGCCGACGGTGGGGGTGGTGCCGATGCTGGATATTCCTTTGCCGGAGGAAGACGGGGTATCGCTGCCCGAAGGGCCGAGCGGAGCGAGAAGCGAAAGGCGGGCCGGGCCGCCCCGGTCCGCTCATGACGGCGGCTTCGTCGCCATTGCCCGGCTGCCGCGCGTGTCCAACCTCGACGAGTTCGCGCCGCTGGGGCCGCTCGCGCGCTGGGTGGCCTCGCCCGCCGAGCTGGAAGGGGCGCGGGCCGTCATCCTGCCGGGCAGCAAGAGTACCGCCGCCGACCTCGCGTGGTTGCGAGCGACCGGGCTGGCGGGGGCGGTCACGCGGGCGGCGCAGGCGGGCGTGCCGGTGCTGGGCGTCTGCGGCGGCTTGCAGATGCTGGGGCAGACGCTGACCGACCGGCACGGCATCGAGGGTGGGGGAGAGGTGCCGGGCCTGGGCCTGCTGGACCTCCAAACCGAGTTTGCCGTGGACAAGACCACCCGCCTGACCACCTTCACCGACGTGGAAACGGGCCTGCATCTTCGCGGGTACGAGATTCACCACGGGCAGACGGCGGCGGGAAGTGGTGTGCAGGAACTCGCGCCAGGGCTGCTGTGGCGTTCGGGCAACGTGCGCGGCACCTACCTCCACGGGCTGCTGGAAAACCCAGCGTATCTGGAACGGTTTCTGGGGTGGGCGGGTCTGTCGGCCCCTGAAGGGCTGGACAGCCTCGACGCCCGCCTGGACGCCATCGCCGCGCGGGTCAAGGCGAGCCTGGACTGGAATCTTGTGCGGGGGTGGCTGTGATTGCCCCTGCCCATCTGGTCTTTGTCACGGGCGGCGCACGCAGCGGCAAGAGCGCCTTTGCCGAACGCCGCGCCGCCGCTTCCGGGGAGGGCGTGACCTACCTCGCCACCGCACAGGCCTTCGACGCCGAGATGGAAGACCGCATCCGCCGCCACCGCGCCGACCGCCCGGCGGGCTGGCAGACGCTGGAAGAACCGCTGGAGGTGCCTGCCGCCGTTCACCGCGTGCAGACGCCCGTGCTGCTGCTCGACTGCCTCAGCCTCTGGGTCAGCAACCTGATGCTGACCGACCTCCCCGACGAAGCCATCCTGGCCCGTGCCGATACCCTGCTGACCGCCGCCCGCACCCGCCCCGGCCTGACCGTCCTCGTGACGAACGAGGTGGGCCTCGGTATCGTCCCCGACAACGCCCTGGCCCGCCGCTACCGCGACCTGCTGGGTTGGGTGAACCAGCGCGCCGCCGCCGCCAGCGACGAGGCGTGGCTGCTGGCGAGCGGCCTGCCCCTGCAACTCAAGCCCACGCCTTTCCTGACCCCTCACCCCTAATCCCTAATACCTCCCAAGGAGTCCCATGCACCCCGACCTCGCCGCCCTCATCGCCGCCGTTCACCCCGCCGACCCCGCCGCCATGGGGGCCGCCCGCGAGCGGCAGGCCCAACTGACCAAGCCCACTGGGGCGCTGGGCGACCTCGAAAGTTTGGCCGTGCGGCTGGCGGGGGTCTTCGGGACCGAGAAGCCTCATCCGCGCGGGGTGGCGGTGCTGGTGGCGGCGGGGGACCACGGCGTGGCGGCAGGCGGCGTCAGCGCCTATCCCCCCGAGGTCACACCCGCGATGGTGGCGAACTTCCTGGCCGACACGCCTGCCGGGCCGGGCGGGGCCGCCGTCAACGCCATTGCCCGCACGGTCGGCGCGCGGGTCTACGTGATGGACGCGGGCGTAAATGCCGACCTGCCCAACCACCCCGCCCTTGTCAGAGCGGCTGTGCGCCGGGGCACGCGCGACCTGCGCCGCGAGGGAGCCATGACCCGCGAGGAGGCCGAAACGCTGGTGCTGGCCGGGGCCGCCCTGGCCCGCCGCGCAATAGAGGAAGGCGCGGACCTGCTGGTTCCCGGCGAGATGGGTATCGGCAACACCACGCCCGCCGCCGCCCTCACCGCCCGGCTGCTGAACCTCGACCCGCAGGGGGTGACAGGCCGCGGCACCGGGGTGGACGACGCCACCCTCGCGCGCAAGGTGGAGGCCGTGTGCGCGGCTCTGAATCGCCAGGCCAGCGACCCCGCCGACCCCCTGGGTGTGCTGGCCGACCTGGGCGGCTTTGAAATCGCGGCGATGCTGGGGATGATGCTCCAGGCCGCCGCCCTGAGACGCGCCGTGATTCTCGACGGGTTCGTGGAAGGCAGCGCCGCGCTGGTGGGCATGGCCCTCGCCCCTGCCCTGTGTGACTTCCTGTTCCCGGCGGGCGAGTGTGCCGAGGTCGGGCACGCGGCGCAACTCGCGCACCTGAACCTGAAGCCAATGTTCCGTCTGGGCCTGCGCCTGGGCGAGGGCACCGGGGGCGTGCTGGCCGCGCCGCTGCTGCTCTCGGCGGCGGCCACCCTGCGCGAGATGCGGACCTTCGCCGAGGCGGGGGTACCGGGGGGCAGTGAGGGCTAACCACGGTGTCCAGCATTTCTGTCCTGTTCGCTGGCCGCTGGAAACTGGTGGCTGTTCGCCCTACCCCTCCAGCAGCTTCCGCAGGTGGTACAGCTGGGCACCATGCCATTCCGCCCGGTCCTCCACGTGGGGCTGGATGCCGTCCACATAGCCCAGCGCGCGCAGCAGTTCGCCTGCCCGCAGCCCGTCGGCGTGCAGGATGCGCAGCTCCTCCAGTGGTAGAAGGTCGGTCCAGGCGGCCAGATAGGCGGCGTGGGCCTCCTCCACGGCCTCGGCCGGGGCTTCCGCGAAGTACGCCGCGTTCGCGTCCAGAAAGGGATGGAGGCGGCAGGCGTCCGACCAGTCCAGCACGGTGAAGCGGCCCGCCCCGTCCACCACCACGTTCCCGCCGTGCAGGTCGCCGTGGCCCAGCGTGAGCGGCAGCGGGCTGGCGGCCAGGCGGGCGAGTGCTGCTTCCAGTTCGGGCCGCCGTGCGTGCAGGGCTGCCGCCTCCTCGGGGGTCAGGCCGCCCTCCTCGCCCACCAGCAGGCAGGCGTCCGAGAACAGGTCGTCCAGCCGGGCGCGTAGAAAGCTGGGGCTGCGGTCTTGCAGGGGCAGGTGCGGCAGCAGGGGCACGCTCCGGCGCTGCACCCAGGCCAGATGCCGCATCAGCGCGGGCAGGTCCGGGGCGTCCTGGGTCTGTCCGGCCCCCTTTAGCAGCAGAAACCCGCGTTCCTCGTCGGCGGCCAGCACGGGTGGGGCTGCGCCGGGCAGTTCGGTGGCGAGCGGGGGCGTGACCCGCACCTCCCGCCCGAAGAAGTCCGGCACCGCCTTGAAGTACACCCGGCCCCCGGTCGTCTCCACCTGCCACAGCAGGCTGATTTGCCAGTGTTTCAGCACCATCGGCTCGCCCACTCGCGCACAGCCCTGCGCGGCGAGTTCAGCGTCCAGCCAGGCCAGCGCTCCGGCCTGCCAGTCGGGGTGCATCCAGGGGGCGCGGCGGGACGTGGCGGGCAGGCGGGCGGCCCCGGCCCAGTCCCGCTCGGGGCCGGTCAGGGCATCCGGGGGTCGCCAGTCCAGCCCGTCCAGGCCGTCGGTATGAAGCTGCCAGACCGTCTCCGCGCGCAGCACCCCGTCCTGCTCCCCCAGCGCCCGGAAGTGCAGGCGGCGCAGCAGGCGTGTTCCCGGCGGTGCGGCCTCGCGCACATGCTGCCCGTAGTAGGTGGGCATGGCGACGGTCACGGTCTGGAGGGCCACCCGCTCGCCGTCCGGGTGAAGGAACAGCAGGTGCAGGGCTGTCTCGCGGCGTGGAGCGGACATGCCCCAGGCTGGCACGGGCCGGGCGCGGCACACATCCGCCCTTTGGCCCAGATGAGGAGCGCGCTTCCCTTCCCATGCCCCGCTGACCGCGTACCCTACCCCCATGCCCGACCCCGACCGTGAACTCAATTTCGCCCGCGAGATTCTGGGCAGCCGCTCCTTCCGGGATGTGCCCGACGAGGAGGTGCTGGCGGAGGCCGAACGCCTGCTGGAGGGGTGGATGTCCGGCGAGGTCCGCATGGAGCGCCCCAAGCTCTACGACCACTACGCCCTGCTGCTGCTGGCCCTGACCCGCCAGGTCCGCGCCCTGGAAGCGCGCGTGGCCGCGCTGGAAGGCCGTGATGCCTGACCCCACACCCCGCGTCAAGGTCTGCGGCACCACCTCCCTCCACGACGCCCTGCTCTCCGCCGAGGCCGGGGCCGACGCCCTGGGCTTCATCTTCGCGCCGGTCAGCAAGCGAAGGGTGTCGCCGGAGGTGGCGCGCGAGGCGGGGTTGGCGGTGGGGCCGGTGGTGGCGCGGGTGGGCGTCTTCCTGAACCAGGGGCTGACGGAGGTGCTGCGGACGGCTGAGGCGGCGCGCGTGAGTGCCGTGCAGCTTCACGGCCCGCTGTCAAGTCTTTACGTGCGGGAGGTCGCCCGGTATCATCCCGTTCTGCGCGTTCTGCGTCCCGCTGATCTGGGACAGCCGGACGCGCTGGAGGTCCTGAGTCTCCCCGGCGTCACGCCCATGCTGGATGCCCCGGAGCCGGGAGGTGGCGTGCCGCTGGACTGGGCCGCGCTGCGGGACGTGTTCCCGGCGGGCGCGTGGCTCGCCGGAGGCCTGGGACCCGCGAACGTGGCCGAGGCGGTGCGGGTGCTGCGCCCCGCCGGGGTGGACGCCGTAAGCCGCCTGGAAAAGGCCGCAGGTGTGAAGGACGTGGAACAGGTCCGGGCCTTTATCCAGGCCGCACGTCTCCAGGCCGCGCCGGGCACGTGAAAACGAAGTTATCCACAGGCTAGCGTTTCACTGTGGATAACTTCGCCGAAGCGGGAGCGCCTCCATCCCTAGGTCGAAAACAGCGTGCCAGACGCACGGAAGCCCAGCCACTGCTGCGGGGCCGTTCCCCTTTCTCCACAGGTTATCCACAGGGCCTGTGGATAAGTTTGTGGATAACTTCCGGCCTCCGTGGGGTGGGCATCCTGTTTTCGCGTCACTGTCGCGCTTTCTGCCCGAACCAGCCCCGGATGACCTGCCCAGCTTCGGCCACATCGCCGGGGGTGCCCAGGTCCACGCCTGCCCCGGCGAACGGCACGCGGGCCAGGGTATGGCCCTTCACGCGCAGGTCTTCCAGGTTGCCGTGGTCGCTGCCCAGGACCACCCGCGCGCCCGCATGCAGCAGGCCGGTCAGCAGGGCGTCCGCCCGTTCCAGATAGGCCCGCCCCGCCCGCAACACCTCCGGCGGCGTGGGCGTGCGGCCCCGGTGCCCCAGGTGGTCCCCGAACCACAGGTCGCACACGATGAGGTCATGCTCGCGGGCGGCCCCGGCCAGCGCCTCGCCCAGCCGCGCCACCTCCGCACGGGGCGTCTGCGGCGGCCAGGGTTCGGCGTAGCCCAGGCCCAGGGTCGCGGGCACGGACGGCACGCCGGGCGGATTCAGGGGCAGTCCCGCCGCCAGGAACGAGAAGGGGAAGCAGCCCATGCGGGACCGCCGCGCTCCCCTCTGGGCCGTCTGGGCGGCGAAATACGCGGGCGGGTAGTGGTTGGCGAGGGCCACGCGCGCCCCCGCTGCTGCCAGCCTCCCCGGCAACGCGGACGCCCGCAGCAACTGCTGCAAGGTCGGCCCTGGATGCGGCCCGAAGTGTTCGCCCATCACCCGCACCGCGTCCTGCCCCGTCAGCCAGCACGCCTGCCCGGTCCCCGACTGCGGCAGCCCCGGCACACCCAGCGTCGCGTCGAGCGCGCGTCCGGCCTCCACCAGCGGGCGCAGGGTCGGCAAGTCCGCCTCCCACACCGACCCGGGCGGCGCGTCGGCAGGGTGGCCGACGCCGTCGAGCGCGAGCCACACCAGTCCGGTCATGGGGGGACTCTAGAGCCGTCAGCGAACAGCCGTCAGCATTCAGCAGAACAAACCAGACCTGATCAGCAGACAGCCCCAGCGGGGGCCGGGGCACTCTTGCTGAAAGCTGACCGCTGACGGCTGAAAGCTCTCCTACCCCCGCGCGTACATTCCGCCCACAAAAAAGGCCAGCGCGACGAACACCAGCGAGGCGACCGACACCCACAGGGCTTTGCGAGCGTGGTCCTGCTCCGAGGTCTTGGGCAGCCAGTAGTACAGGACGAGCAGGCCCAGCGCCCCGGCTCCCCCGATGTAATGGACGTACTTCTGAAGGGTGCCTATGCCCTGATCCAGCAGCTTGATGCCGATCATGATCTGCACCATCAGGGCGAGCTGGGCCGCGATGAACACCCCCTGTTCTGTCCGCCCGAACCGTTTCAGGCTGAGAGCGCCGCGCCCGGTCGTGACCACCGTAACCAGAGAGGTCAGCAGCACCAGGGCACCGACGAGCAGGTGGAGCTGGGGTTGCAGGATGATTTCGTCCATATTCCTTCTCCTCGAAGTTGACGTGATGGGAGCCATACCGGCTTTCGGCAGGCGTGCTTACTTACCGTAAGGTAAGGCGTGGAGGATGTCAAGACCGCTGTCTGCTGGCGGGCTGGACGTCATGCGTCTTCCGAAAAGTTCCGGGGAATCCGTCTAAGTCATCTCCCGTATCCTTTTGCCTGCTGGCGGCCCGCTACACTCCCCCCATGAGTGTCCTGCGTGTGGCGGCGGCGGCCTATCCGGTGGATTTCCACCCCGACTGGGCCGCGTATGAGGCGAAGGTGACGGCCTGGGTCGCGGACGCAGCCGGGCAGGGGGCTGACCTGCTGGTGTTCCCGGAATACGCCTCGCTCGAACTCGTCAGCCTGCTGCCGCCCGCGCTGCACCACGACATCCTGGGGCTGCGGCCCGCGCTTCAGGCGTTGTTGCCCGACTTCACGGCGCTGCACGCGCGGCTGGCCCGGCGGCACGGGGTGGCCCTGGTGGCGGGCAGCTTTCCGGTGGCGCGGGGGGGCGGCTACGTGAACCGCGCCCTGGTCTTCGGCCCGGACGGCACCCTAGGCGGGCAGGACAAGCTGCTGATGACCCGCTTCGAGGCCGAGGAGTGGGACGTGGCCCCCGGCGAGGGCGTGTGCGTGTTCGCGTTGCCGCTGCGGGGCGGAGCCGTGGTGCGCTTCGGCGTCGCCATCTGCTACGACAGCGAGTTCCCGGCCCTGGCCCGCCAGCTCGCGGAGGGCGGGGCGGAGGTGCTGGTGGTGCCCTCCTTTACCGGGGCGCGGTCGGGATACACCCGTGTCCAGGTGGGCAGCATGGCCCGCGCGCTGGAAAACCAGTGCTACGCCGTCCACGCGCCGCTGCTGGCCGACGCCGACTGGACGTACGCGGTCGAGCAGGCGGTCGGGCAGGCGGGTGTCTACGCCCCCGCCGACCACGGCCTTCCCGAGACGGGTATCGTCGCGCAGGGGGCATGGAACACGCCCGGCTGGCTAGTCACCGACCTCGACCTGAACCTGATTCGCCGGGTGCGCGAGGATGGCCACGTCCTGAACTGGCGCGACCGCCACGCGGCGCAGGACCGACCCGGCCCCGCCCAGATCGTGCCGCTGGGGGCCGCCGTTCATGGTTGAGGCTCCCGTCGTCCGCGCCCTGACTGCCGCCGACGCGCCCGCCTACCGCGAGGTACGGCTGACCGCGCTGCAAACGGACCCCCTCGCCTTCATTACCACCGCCGCCGAGTTCGCGGTGCGGCCCCTCCCGGACATCGCCGTCCGGCTGGACCCCACTGCCGACGCTGTCACGTTCGGCGCGTTCATGGCCGGGGAACTGGTCGGCATCCTGACCGTCTCGCGGGAGGAACGGCCCGCGCTGCGGCACCGGGGCAACGTCTTCGGCGTGTCGGTCCTGCCCGTCGCGCGGGGGCGGGGCTGCGGGGACGCCCTGCTGCGGGCCGGAATTGCCCATGCCTGCACCTGGGTCGGCGTGACTGCACTGCACCTGGGCGTGACCGAGACGCAGCACGCCGCCCGCCGCCTGTACGAGCGGCACGGCTTCCGGGTGTGGGGCACGCAGCCGGACGCGGTGCGGCACGAAGGGCGCGGGCTGGCCGAGCATCACCTGAGCCTGGGATTGTGACCGGCGGCGCGGCTCCGGTGGGAACCCCGCTCTCTCCTGTCCCGTACCCTGGGGCATGACCCCCAACCGACCGGCACGCACAGACGTGTCCACGGGCCGCCGCATCGTGTACCACCTGGGGCAGGTGCTGGTGGTGGTGGGCATCCTGCTGTTCCTGAGCGTCTTCCTGACCTTTTTCGGGACGTTCGGTACGCTCTTACAGGCCCCCTTTCCCGGGGGTGACCCCCAGGGCGGGCCGGCGCAGGCGTTCGGTGGCCTCTTTTCCTCGTTCATCCGCGCGCCTATCGGCATCGTGGTCATCTGGATCGGCATGGCGCTGATGGCCGTGGGGCGGCGGGGCGTGGCGGGTAGCGGCCTGACGCTGGACCCGCAGGGCACCCGCACCGACGAGGAACCCTGGAACCGCGCCCAGGGCGGGATGCTGGAGGACACGCTGGACGCCGCGCCCACCCTCAAGAACGCCCTGACGGGCCAGCCCACGGTGGTGAAGGTCCGCTGCCGCGCCTGCGGGGCGCTGAACGACGAGACGGACCGCTACTGCGGCCAGTGCGGGAAGCCGCTGTAGTGCCGTAAGCAGGGGCCGTCCTCCGCCACCTGACGGATGCCCGCGCCCCGCGCCTGCTCTAGCCTGCCGCATGGCCCCCACCTTCATCCGCCCACCCCGCCTCGCTCCTGGCTCCCGTGTGGCCGCCCTCAGCCTCTCCAGCGGCTTCGTGACCGAGGTGATGAACCGTTACCACGTGGGCGTGCGGCAGGTGGCGCAGACGTTCGGGTGGGAGGTGGTGCCCGCCCCCAACGCGCTGCGCGGCCCGGACTACCTGGACGCTCACCCCCAGGCCCGCGCTGACGACCTGCACTGGGCGCTGCAAAACCCCGATATAGATGGCATGGTCAGCATCATCGGCGGGGACGACAGCGTGCGGCTGCTGCCCTTTCTGGACCCCGGCCTGATTCGCGCCCACCCCAAGGCCTTCCTGGGGTACAGCGACTCCACCATCACCCTGATGCAGTTTCTGCGCGCGGGCGTGATGGCCTACCACGGCCCCTCGCTGCTGACCGACCTGGCGGAAAACGGCGGGATTCACCCCTTCGTGGCGCAGGGCATTCGCCGCGCCCTAGTGGACGCTCCCGCCCCCTTCGACCTCGCCCCCGCCCCCGAGTGGACCCAGGCCCGGCAGGACTGGGAGGACGAGGCATTGCAGGAGGTGCTCCGCCCCTTCGAGCCGGGGGACGGCTGGATGTGGCTCCAGGGGGAGCAGGCCGCCGAGGGGCACCTCGTGGGCGGCTGCCTGGAGGTGCTGGACATGCTCAACGGCACGCCCGGCTGGCCCGCACCGGGGCTGTGGGACGGCGCGGTGCTGGCGCTGGAGACGAGTGAGGACGTGCCCCCGCCCGCGCAGGTCGGCTACTGGCTGCGGAACTATGCCGCGCAGGGCATCCTGGGCCGCGCCGCCGGCCTGCTGCTGGCCCGCCCCCGGAGCTACACCCCCGACATGGTAGAGGACCTGTACCGCTGGGTCCGCCGCGTCCTGGCCGAGGCAGGCCGCCCGGACCTGCCGGTGGTGGCGAACGTGGACTTCGGGCACACCAGCCCCCAGCTCACCCTGCCGCTGGGAGGGCGCACCCGCCTCGACCCGGCGGCGGGGCGGGTGACGGTGACGCCCTAGGCGAGGAACCGCTCCCACCCGACTTCCGCACCCTTTCCCGCACCCGCCCGCTATCATGGCCGGGTGCGGCTGCTGCTGCTGTCCGATATCCACGCCAATTATCCCGCCCTGGAGGCGGTGCTCCGTGATGCCGAGGCGCGGCGCTTCGATCAGGTGGTTCACCTGGGGGACGCGCTGGGCTATGGCCCCCATCCCCGCGAGGTGCTGACCGCCCTGCGTGACCTGGACGCCCGCTGCCTGCTGGGCAACCACGAACAGATGCTGCTGGAGTATGCGGGCGGCCGGCGCGAGAAGCAGGGGAGCGTGGTGTCGGCGGCGCTGCTGTGGCAACTGGGCCGCCTGTCGGGAAGCGACCTGGCCTGGGTCCGGTCCTGGCGCGACGGCGTGGACGACCCCGACGTGGGCGCACGCTATCGCCACGGCACCCCGGTCAGTCTGGACGCCTACACCGACTCCGTGACCGCCGCCCGCGAGGCCTTCGCGCAGTGGCAGGGGCGGCTGGCGTTCGTGGGACATACGCACGTGCCCGCCGTCTACGCCACCCTCAATGCCCCGGTGGGTGAGTGGATCAAGGCCCAGACCTTTGCCGAGGGCGGCAGTTACCTGGTGCCCCCCTCCGCCCGCGTGATCCTGAACCCCGGCAGCGTCGGCCAGCCGCGCGACGGCAACCCCCATGCCAGCTACGCCATCTTCGATACCGGGCGCGGGCACTTCGAGGTCTTCCGCGTGCCCTACGACGTGGCCCGCACCCAGGAAGCCGCCCTGGCCGCGGGCCTGCCCCCGGTGCTGGCGGCACGGCTGGCGATTGGAAAGTGAGCGGGACGGACGTGCAGAGGCTGCGGCGACGGGGATGCGGGAGGCAGGACGCGGTGCGCGGTGAGGGAAGGTGCCCCACCGCGTCCCGCGTCCCGCGCACCGCGCACCCATGACCACCTCCGCCGCCCTCCTGCACGGCCCGCTGCTCGAACAGACGGGCGTCTTTCGCGGGAATGCCCTGCTGCTGACCGGCCCGGCGCGGGTGGGCAAGCGGGACGTGGCGCTGGCGATCGCGGCGCAGCACAACTGCACCGGCACGCGCGGCATGTACGGCGAGGCGTGCGGTGTGTGCCCCTCCTGCCGGGCCTTCGCGGCGGGAGCACATCCCGACCTGCTGCTGGTGGAGCCGCGCGCCACGACCACGACCGGCAAGGCGGCGCGGCGCAAGATCATCCCCATCGGCGCGATTCTGGCCGGGCGCGACAAGGGCCGCGAGTACGAGACGCACGTCTTCGAGTTCCTGGAGGTCCGGCCCACCTTCCGCCGCCGGGTGGTGATCGTGGACGGCGCGGAACACCTGGGGCAGGAAGCCGCCAACGCGCTGCTCAAACTCGTCGAGGAACCGCCGCACGGGGCGCTGTTCGTCTTCCTGGCCGAGGACCTCCGCTCGGTGCTTCCCACCATTCAGAGCCGCAGCGCCCGCCTGAGCGTGACCCCGGCCCCCGACCGCGCCATCGAGCGCCGCCTGACCCTGGAGGGCGAGTCCCCCGACGCCGAACTGGTCGCCTTTGCCGCCGGGCGCGCGGGTGTGCTGACTGAGCGGGAAGCGGTGCGGGCCGCCCTCGCCGACGCCGCCGAGTTCACGGACGCGCTGGAACGGGGCCTGCTGAGCGCGCTGGAGGCCGCCGAGCGCCTGGAAAAACGCTGGAACGCGGCCTGGCACCCGGAAGCCCTGCGCTTCACCTGGCGGGGCCGTTCCCCCCACGAGCGCGCCCGCGCCGACACCGCCCTGGACGCCCTGCAAGGGGCGCTGGAAGCCTATGCCAGCCCCAGCCTGAGCTTTCAGGTGTTCGCGTTGCGGCTGCGGGAGGCGTTCGGGGAGGGGTGAGCCCCTCGCCGCTGCCTCCAAGAGCCGCTGCTCCCAGGAAAAGGGGCCGCCTGACCCTGGCCGGGTGGCGGATGCGCGCCGCCGCCACCCATGCCACAGTGCGGGGATGCCGTTCCAGAAGTTCCTCCCCGACCCCCGCCTGCGCCCGCTGGTGCGGGTGTACTGGCAGATGGAGGAAGTTCATCACGCGGGTCAGGAGGAGCACCGCTTTCTGCCGGAACGCTCGGTGCGGCTCACGTTCCTGGCGGGGTCGTCCTGGCGCGGGGCGGTGGATGGCGGCGACCTGGAGCCTCTGCCGCAGGCGGCGCTGGGCGGCCTGACGCTGCAACCACAGCGGGTCGTCTCGGTGGGCCTGACGCGGGTGCTGGGCGCAGAGCTGTACCCGTGGGGCGCGCGGCAACTGCTGGGCTGGCACGCAGGAGTGGCCGACCTCGACCTGGCCGAGCAGTACGGGGCCGACGTGCGGGCCATCTGCGCCCTGCTGCACCTGGAGCGCTGGGAGGAAGCGCGGCAGACCCTGGAAGCCTGGCTGCTGCGCCTGTGGGCCGAACGCGCCGTGGAAACCGGCAAGGGCGTGCGGGCGGGCGCGCAACTCTACATCTCGCTGGGGAGCGCACGCCTCGGCACGCTGGCCGAGGAGCTGAACATCAGCCCCCGGCAACTGGAACGGCAGTTTGTGCGGGAGGTCGGCGTGAACGCCAAGACGCTGGCCCGCCTGATCCGCTTCGAGGAAGTCCACAACCGCCTGCTGCTGGACCCGTCCCTGCCCCTGGCCCCGTTGGCCCACGACCTGGGCTTTTCCGACCAAGCCCACCTGACGCGCGAGTTCCGGGCGCTGAGCCAGATGACGCCGCGCACCTTTGCCCAGTGGGCCGAGAAACGCTGGCGGCCCGTCTGGGAAAGGGAACTGGAGGGCGCGCCGGTTGGGGTGCCGGGGCTTGAGCTGA
The DNA here is from genome assembly GCF_039545055.1 of Deinococcus carri. NCBI lineage: Bacteria > Thermotogati > Deinococcota > Deinococci > Deinococcales > Deinococcaceae > Deinococcus > Deinococcus carri. The sequence continues at coordinate 14,723 of NZ_BAABRP010000014.1, read as the reverse complement.
TGCAGGACCGGGCGGACTGATACGGATTCCGATTGAAGGGTGTTGAAAACACCCGGAAATCCGACCAGAGGGAGAAGGAACAAGGGCGGATTTCGGAAGATGGATGAACAGGCGGTGCCCTCCCGACTGTTCAGGAATTGGACGGAATCCGTATGAGGCGAGCTTTTATCTCAACCGGAGGCGAGGGCTTCCTTGGCCCGGAGTGAGGGACCTGGTGGGTCACACGCCCCCTCACCCGTTGCTTCGCAACGCCCTCTCTGCTGCGCAGCTCTACGAGTCCCGTAGGGGGAGAGGGTCAAAAGAGCGAAAACGTCAAGGCATCAGCGAATCGACTCTTCTCTGCCAGAGGCGTCCTGAACCCAGTCAAGACAAAAGCCTGGGCCTGAGGGGGGAGGTTCTCGCCCTTTCCGGCCACCGGGTGCGGTGTCGTGTTTTTTCAAGACCCGGCCCTGGCCCGCCTCTTACCCTGGGCGACATGACTGGGCCTGTTCACAAAAGACCGCTTCTCTTTCTGCTCGCCACCACCTTCCTGTTCTCCGTCGGCATATCACTGGTGTTTCCGGTGCTGCCCTTTATCGTCATGGAGTACGTGCCACAGGCTGCGCAGCAGGCCGCCGTGATCGGCTGGCTGGCGGCCTCGTTCGCGCTGCTGACGTTCTTCTCCGCGCCGGTGCTGGGTGCGCTCAGCGACGCCTACGGGCGGCGTCCGGTGCTGATGCTGAGCCTGCTGGGGTCGGCGGTCGGCTACCTGCTGTTCGGCATCGGCGGCAGCCTGTGGATGCTGTTCCTGGGGCGCGGCATCGACGGCCTCACGGCGGGCGGCATCAGCGCCCTGTTCGGCTACGTGGCCGACACCACGCCCGAGGAGGAACGCGGCAAGACCTTCGGGCAGATCGGGGCGGTGTTCGGGGCCGGGTTCATCGTGGGACCGGCCATCGGTGGGCTGCTGTCGCATTTCAGCCTGAGCGCGCCGATGTTCGCGGCCGCGGCCGTGTGCGTGCTGAACCTGCTGTGGGGCTATTTCATCCTGCCGGAAAGCCTCGCGCCCGAGCGGCGCAGCAGGCAGTTCGACGCCGCCCACCTCAACCCCCTCACGCAGCTGCGCGGGGCACTGGCCTTCCCGCTGGTTCGCCGCCTGGTCACGGTCAGCGTGCTGTTCACCCTGCCCTTCTCGCTGATGCAGATTGCCCTGTCGCTGCTGGCCCGCGACACGCTGGGCTGGGGACCGGGGCAGGTCAGTACGGCTTTTATCGTGGTGGGCGTGTGCGACATCATCGGGCAGGGCTTCTTGCTGCCGCACCTGCTGCGCTGGCTGGGCGAGAAGCGCGTGGCGACCGTGGCCCTGGGCATGGGCGTGCTGGGGATGACCTGCATGGCGCTGCTGCCGCTTCTGCCCTCTGCCGCGCTGCTGTACGGCAGCGTGCTGCTGTTCGCGCTGGGCGAGGGGATTTTCAATGCCACGCTGGGCGCGATGATCTCGGTCGCCACCCCCGCCGACGCCCAGGGCCGCGTGCAGGGCGGGGCGCAGGCGTTCGGGTCGCTGGCGCAGGTCGTGGGGCCGCTCGGCGGCGGGCAACTGTACTCGCGCCTGGGGCCGGGCGCGACCTTCGGCATGGGCGCGGTGCTGGTGGCGCTGGCCCTGGCGCTCCTGACCGGAAGCCGGGTGCAGGCTGTCCAGGCGCAGGAAGCGGTGGGCTGACCCACCACCCCTGCGCCCCTGCCCCGCCGCTCCGCTCTAGACTCACCCCATGACCAAGGCGCGAGAACATGGCCCCGCCCGCGTATGGACCCTGCCCACCGGGGCGATTCAGGAAAACGCGGTGCTGGTGGCCGGACAGGATGGCGAGGGCTTTCTGATCGACCCCGGCGACGACGCGGAGGCGCTGCTGGCCCTGGTGCGCGGCTCGGGCGTCACGGTGCGCGGCATCCTGCTCACGCACGCGCACTTCGACCATATCGGGGCAGTGCAGCCCCTGCGGGAGGCGCTGGGCGTGCCGGTGTACCTTCACCCCGCCGACCGGCCCATCTACGAGCGCGGCGCGGAGTCGGCGGCCCGCTGGAACCTGCCCTTTACGCAACCCGCGGCCCCCGACGCCGGGATTGCCCACGGCCAGACCTTCCAGGCGGGCGACCTGACCCTCACCGCCCGCGAACTGCCGGGCCACGCGCCGGGGCATGTGGTGTTCGTGGGTGACGGCTTTGTGGTGGCGGGCGACACGCTCTTTCAGGGCAGCATCGGGCGCACCGACCTGCCAGGCGGCAACCATCCGCAACTGATCGAGGGCATCGGGCGCGAGCTGCTGAGCCTCCCCGACGAGACGGCGGTGTATCCGGGGCACGGCCCGGCCACCACGGTCGGGACCGAGCGGCGCACGAACCTCTTTTTAAGATGACGTGAAGCTTTACCCTGAACCCATGCCACGGATTCCGGCCCCAGCCGTTCTCCTTCGGGAAAGCGCCGAAGGCTCACGCCATTCTGGAATCCGTGTGGGTCGGGCGGGGGTGGTCTGATGCCCGGCACAGGTGGGGGTGCGGGGGCGCTGCTGGAACAGACCCTGACCGACCTGAGTTACAGCACGAACACCGCCAACGCCCTGATTCACCTCTACCGGGCGGAGGTCGGCAAGATGACCGCCTACCGCCAGCGGCTGGATATGACCACCAACTGGTCGGTGGTGACGACGGCGGGTCTGGCTTCCTTCGCGCTGGGCGACCCCAACAACAGCCACGCCACCTTCCTGTTCGCCATGTTCATGAACTATTTCTTCCTGCGCCTCGAAGCGCGGCGCTTCCGCACCTACGAGATTGCCCACCACCGCGTCCGCATCATGGAGCGCTTCTTCTTTCCCGCGATGCTGGGCGACCGGGTGGAACCGGGCTGGCACCAGCTCCTACTGGCCGAACTCGCCAAGCCCCGCAGCCCCATGAGCCGCGCCGACGCGCTGGGCTGGCGGCTGAACCGCAACTACCTCTGGATCTACGCGGCCGTGTTGTTCGCCTGGTTCGCCAAGCTGGATCTGGAACAGCCCAAGGGCTGGGTGTTGGAGTTCCCCGCTGCCCTCTCGCTGGCCGACATCGGCAACTTTCCCGGCTGGCTGGTCTTTCTGGGCGTGTTCGTGTTCTACGGCTACCTGATCACGCTGGCGATCCGGGCGGCGCGGACCTATCCGCTGGAAGAGGGGTAAGGGGGCAGTGGGTTGTGGTCAGTGGTGAGTGGGTGAAGGGCCTCTCCCAACAGGCCTTCCCGCCCTGAATGACATGGCCTCCGGGTCCACTGACCACTCACCACTGACCACTCACAGCCTGCCGTACCTGTCCTTCCCGCCACACCTGCACTCCCGCCAGCAGCGCCGCCTGAGCGGGCAGGCTCCACAGGTAGAGGCGGGGACGGCGCAGCAGCAGGCAGACCCCCAGCGCGAGCAGTTGCGTGCTGAGGCCCAGGTTCACGGCAATCCGGTTGATGGCGCGGGGCGTGTAGGCGCGGCGGTCGGCGGGGGTGGGGACGGCTCCCGCTGCGGCCCGCAGCCTGCGCTCGAACAGTGCCCCCAGCAGCCGTTCCTGCGGCGTGAAGTACAGGGCGTAGAAGAGTTTCAGGGCGGCCAGCACCTGCGGGTGGTCCGCGGCCTGGATGGGCGGCTCGCGGAACACTGCGCCCCGCGCGGCGCGGTGGTCGCGCTCCCAGAGGTAGTCCACGCTCAGAATCAGGCTTTGCAGCAGTGTGAGGGGCAGGCCCCAGCGCCCGGCCAGACCGACCAGCACGGCGGCATTGACCACCACGTCCATCTCGGAATCCAGGTAGCGGCCTGTCTCGGTGGTCTGACCGGTGGCGCGGGCGAGTTGGCCGTCCAGGTTGTCCAGCAGCGTCTTAGCCTGGAGGAGCGCGGCGGGCGTGAGGCGGTGGCCCCGGCGCAGCAGCACCCCGGCCAGCACACCCAGCGCCGTGTGGGTCAGCACGACCGCCAGCGGGTTCACGTTCCGGCGCGCCAGCGGGGGCAGGAGCCGCTCGGCCAGGGGCCGGAAGAGGCTCTCGGCGGCGCACTCGCGGGCGGGGCGGGCCTTGGCGTGGCTCATGCGCGGGCGTCACCCCTCCCGTTCCGGCGTATTAGCGCCTGCCACCACTGCCGCGCGGCGGTCCCTTGCGGACGCCGGCGTAGCGGTTGCGCTCCTTGCGGCGTTCGGCGCTGCTGGTCACGGCCTTGCCGGTGCCTCTGGCCCCGCCCCGCTGCTGCGCCGTCCTGTTCTGTGCCAGCCGCCGCGGCACGAAGGTATCGACCGTCAGAAAACGCGCCAGCGGCACATACAGCACCAGCACGAACAGCAGCGTGCCCCACCAGGTGTCCAGGTACTTCCCCAGCCCCGCCGCCCGCAGCACCGCCGAGAGCAGCGACGCCAGCAGCGCGAAAATCAGCACCCGCACGAACAGCTTCAGCAGCTTGCGGGGCGTGAAACCGGGGTCCGGGTCGGGCGTGGTCAGCCAGCGCCAGGGGTTCAAGAGGCCTCCCCGGCCTCATCTGCGGTGTCTGGGGCGGTGCGGGCCGCAGCCCCCAGCGTCACCCGGTCGCGGAAGGCGGCCAGCTCGGGCCACTCGGTCTGCCCGGCGTCCACGTCAATGACCAGGGCGGGCTTGTGGGTCATGGCCGCCAGCCGGTTCAGCGCGGCCCGGTGCGCCCCGTCCCGCGCGGGCGAGGCCAGCAGGACGCCCCGCACGGCGCTCTTGCCCTCCAGCAGCTTCAGCGCGCCGAACAGCTCCTTTTCACCCGCTGGAGCGCGGGCCGCGTTTTCCAGCCGCTCGCCGCGCTCCGCGACCTGGGCGGCGGGCAGGTCCGGCAGGTAGACGCCGTGCAGCCCCAGCGCGTCCAGGGCCTCCCGCAGCCCCCCGCTCAGGTCCGGGTCGGCCAGCAGGGCACGGGGGCCAATCACGGCGACCGTCACGCGTGACCCCATGTTCAGGCGCGGCATCTCGGCCCGCTTCTCCGCCGCCAGCGGCTTGACGCGCTCCAGCGCCAGCCGCACCCGGCCCGGATTGCGGGTGAGGCGCTGGCCCAGCTCGGTCGCCGCCGCGACCATCTCCGGCCCGCCGTCGGGCAGGGCGAGAAGCTGGGGCAGGCCGCTGATGCGCCGCGGCAGCAGGTCCGTCAGCGCCTCGCCCCAGGCGTCACTCGCCACCGCCGGGGTCTGGGGCAGCAGCACCAGGTCCACCCGCCCGAGTTCCAGCACCCGCCCCAGCGCGAGCTGCACCTGCACCGGCTCGTCCGGCAGGCTGTCGCGGCCCAGCGCCAGCGCCCCCGCGGCGGGCAGGGTCGGCACCGCGACCTCCACCCCGAGTTCTTTCAGGAAAGCGGCCCAGTACCGCCCGTACCGCGCCCCCAGCGTATCCAGCAGTCCGACCTTCACGGGGGCAGTCTACAGGGAGCGGCAGAGAATAAAGTCTTTCCATGTTCCCAGATTTCAGGTTGGAGAGGGTCGAACTCTCGGGAGCCACCTTGCGCGTCCGCCACGGCGGTTCCGGCCCGCCGGTCCTGCTGCTGCACGGGCACCCGCGCACGCACACGACCTGGCACCGGGTGGCCCCCCTGCTGGCCGGACAGCATACGGTCGTCTGCCCGGACCTGCGCGGCTTCGGGCAATCCTCGCAGCCGCACGACACGCCGGACCACGCCGGTTCCTCCAAGCGGGCCAAGGCACGCGACTGTGTGGAGCTGATGACTCATCTGGGATTTGACCAGTTCGCCATCGTGGGCCATGACCGGGGGGCCTACACGGCGTTCCGGGCCGCGCTGGACCACCCCGGAGTCATCACGAAGCTCGCGGTGCTGGACGCCGTGCCCATCGCGGAAGCCCTCCAGAGATGCGACGCGCGCTTTGCCGCGGCCTGGTGGCACTGGTTCTTCTTCGGGCAGCCCGAGAAGCCCGAGCGGGCGATTCTGGCCGACCCCGACGCCTGGTATGGGAACATGCCCGGCAAGGCCGCGCAGATGGGCGCGGAGAACTACGCCGACTACCGCGCCGCCATCCACGACCCCGCCGTGGTTCACGGCATGGTGGAGGACTACCGCGCGGGCCTGGGCATCGACCGCGAACATGACGAGGCCGACCAGCGGGCCGGGCGGCAGGTGCGTTGCCCCACCCTGGTGCTGTGGTCCCTGGAGGACGACCTGGAAGACCTGTACGGCGACGTGCTGGCGGTCTGGAAGCCCTGGGCGGCGGACCTGTGCGGCCACGGCATCGACTCCGGGCACCACATGGCCGAGGAAGCGCCCGACGAACTCGCGGCGGCCCTCCTCGCCTTCCTGCACGGTGGTTGAGCGGCCCGCTTTCTCCCGTATCCTGCCCCGCATGACCGCCGACCGCCTGACCCTGCCCGAATCCCTGCGCCGCGTGTTGCCCGCCGCCCGCTGGGAGGCCGTGACGGAGGGGTGCAGCGGCGCGGGTGTGTGGCGCTCCCAGAAATACGTGGTCAAGGTGCAGGAACGCGGCGGCCTGCCCGTCAGCACGCTGCTCCAGGAGCGCGAGCGCCTGCGCTGGCTGTGGGGCCGCGTGCCGGTGCCCGCCGTGGTGGGCTTCGAGACGACCCCCACCCACGAGTACCTCGCCATGACCCGCCTGCCCGGCATCCCCATGAGCGACCCCGACGCCCTGCTGCACCCCGAGCGCGTCACCGACCTGCTGGCCCGCTCTCTGCGCGAACTCCACGCCCTGCCCGCCCGCGAGTGCCCCTTCAACATGTCCCTGCCCGTCACCCTGCGCCTGGCCCGCGAACAGGTGCAGGCCGGGCTGGTGGACGAAACCGACTTCGACGAGGAGCGGCAGGGGAGAAGTGCGGCCGACCTCTTCAACGAACTCGTCCGCACCCGGCCCGAGAAGGAAGACATCGTGGTCACGCACGGCGACCCCTGCCTGCCGAACCTCATCCTGAACGGCAAGTACGTGGAGGGCTTCGTGGACGTGGGCCGCGCGGGGCTGGCCGACCGCCACGCGGACCTCGCGCTGGCCCACCGCAGCCTGACGCACAACCTGGGGCCGGACCACGCCGAGCGCTTCCTCGACCTCTACGGGCGCGCGCTGGTGGACGAGGGCAAGCTGGCGTATTACCGCCTGCTGGACGAACTGTTCTGAACGGTTACTCCGCCTGCTGACGGGTCAACAGGCCGCGCAGGTACCGCAGGGGCTGAAACCCGCCCACCGCGTGGTCGGCCCGCCAGAGGCGCTCGCGGGCACCTTCCGTGTGCAGGTCCTCCAGGTGGAACGCTGCTCCGTCGTGGCGGGCGTCGTACTCGTACCGCATGGACTTCACCTTCCTCGTGGGCTTCCGGGGAAGCCGGGCCTTTTCGGCGGCGAATGGCGGACGGGAGGCCACCTTCGGACACCCTGACCGTACGCGCCTCCAGTGGGCCAGCGCATCCCGAAGATGGCCCAGGCTGCCTCCGCCAACTGGCGGAGAGGCCATGCTCTACTTGCCCCGTGCGCGCCCTTTCCCTGCTCGTGACCCGTCGCCCGTGGCTGGTGCTGCTGCTGTGGGGGCTGCTCGCGCTGCTCAGCGCCTACCCGGCCTCGCTGGCCCCCCGCCACCTCAGCGCCAACCCCGGCGAACTCAGGAACGCCGAGAGCAGCCGCGTCACGGCCCTGCTGCGGGAGCGCTTCGGGGAAAAGGACACGAACACGGCGCTGCTGGTCACGCGCTCGGTGCCGCCGCTGACCACCCCGCGGGGCCGCGCCGCCTACGACCGCTTCGTGGCCGGGCTGGAGGAGGTGCCGGGCGTGACGCGCGTGCTGCGGGCCGGGGCACAGGGGGCCGTGCCCACCGTCAGCCCGGACGGCAAGCTGGCCCTGACCGTCGCGCAGATTCCGCTGCGGGAAGGCGCGACCCAGACCCTCGCCCGCGTGCGCGCTTACGCCGCCGCTGCCGAATCCCCGGCGCTGGACGTGCGCGTGACCGGCGGGCAGGCCATCGCCGACGACTTCACCGCCTTCGCGGAGGGCGATACCAAGCGCAGCGAGTTCGCCGCGCTGCCCCTCACGGCGCTGGTGCTGCTGGGTGTGTTCGGGGCGCTGGTCGCCACCGGGCTGCCGCTGCTGGTGGGCGTGCTGAGCATCACCGTGGCAATGGCGGGGCTGTATGGCCTGACCCACCTGACCGAGGTGTCCACCTTCGCCCAGAGCGTGATTACGATGCTGGGCCTGGGTGCGGGCATCGACTATGCCCTGCTGATGGTCAACCGTTTCCGCGAGGAACTGGCCCGCGGGGGCGATGCGCGGGCGGCGGCGGCCCGCACGGTCCTGACCGCGGGCCGCAGCGTGCTGTTCAGCGGCCTGACCGTGGCGATTGCGATGGCCGCGCTGATTCTGCCGCCCATCGCCTTCGTGCGCTCGATGGGGCTGGGCGGCGTGCTGGTCGTCCTGCTGACGGTCCTCACCAGCGTGACGGCGCTGCCCGCGCTGCTGGCCCTGCTGGGCGAACGGGTGAACAGCCCGCGCCTGCTGCGCCTGACCTGGAGCCAGAGCGGGGCGGCGTCGGGGGCCTGGACCGCCTTCGCCCGCCGCGTGACCGCCCGGCCCTGGCTGGCCGTGGTCCTCAGCACCCTCTTTCTGCTGCTGCTCGCGCTGCCCGCCCGCGACATGCGGACCGGCTACGCGGGGGCCTGGGGCCTCACGCCCGGCGTGGAGAGCCGCGACGCCCTGGCCGACGTGCGCGACCTCGGCGCGGGCGGCCTGCTCAGCCAGTTCGAGGTGATTCTCGACCTGGGAGGGGAGAGGTACGGCCCGGCGGACCGCGCCCGCTTCCGGCAGGTGGTGGCCGACCTGCGCGCCCTGCCCGGCGTCCAGACCGTCGTCAGCCCCTTTCTCACGCCTGCCGACCTCGTCGGAAACGCGGGGGGCGGGGGAACAGACGCGCTGGGGGCAGTCAGCCTGCTCACCCGCCGTTCCTTCAGCGCCGACCGCCAGCTCCTGCGCGTGACCGTCGTACCCGACCGTTACCTGCGCGCCGACCAGATTGAACCCTTCGAGACGCGGCTGCGGCAGACACTTTCCGCCAGCGGCTTCCGCTTCCTGCTGGGGGGTGCCCCCATCGGTGAGCGCGAGTTCAGCCACGCCATCACGGACGCGCTGCCTGCCGCCGTCCTGACCGTCTTTGCCGCGACCTTCCTGCTGCTGATGGTGGCCTTCCGCAGCCTGCTGGTGCCGCTCAAGAGCATCCTGATGAACACGCTGACGGTCGGCGCGGCCTACGGCGTGGTCACGCTGGTGGTGCAGAAAGGCTTCCTGGCCGGGCCGCTGGGCATTCCGGGCGACGTGGGCGTGCTCGATTCCAGCCTGCCGCTGCTGCTGTTCGCCGTGCTGTTCGGTCTCAGCATGGACTACGAGATTTTCCTGCTGTCGCGTGTACAGGAAGAGGTGCTGCGCGGCCACCCCAACGACGAGGCCGTGGTGCTGGCGGTGGGCCGCACGGCCCGCATCATCACCTCGGCGGCGCTGATCATGTTCATCGTCTTCTGCGCCTTTGTGGTCGGGCGCGTCGTCGCCAACAAGAGCATCGGCCTGGGGCTGGCGGTCGCTGTCGCGCTGGACGCCACGCTGGTCCGGCTGGTGCTGGTGCCCGCCTTCCTCAAGCTCGCGGGGCGTTGGAACTGGTGGTTGCCGGGGTGGCTGGACCGGTTGTTGCCACGGGTGCGGGTCGAACACTGAGGGCAGGCCCCGCGCAGAGATCGAAAGATACGCGTAAGAAACCGGGCGTTAACTTGAAAGCAGCTCTACAGCAATCCCAGAAGTCCCCCCGGAGGCGAGATGCTCACCGTGAATCTGCACCTGTGCAATGGCGATGTGGTGGCCCTCAGGATGACGCGCTCTCAGCAGGACCGACTCAGCCGCACGCTCAATCAGGCCCACCTCCCGGCCACACCGTTCGAGGTGAAGGGGGAAGGGGGCCATTTCCTGATTCCCTGGCGCTCCATCGCCTACATCTCCACCCAGCCCCAGGCCGAGGTCGCGTCCGTACCGACCCAGACCGCCGTTTGACGGGCTGACGGAACGGCGGGAGGGTTACCTTTTCTGGGCCTGGCCCGCCCGCTCGACCACCGTTCCCGCCGTATCGATCGGCAGGTCCAGCACCCGCCCCGTCAGGCCGTTCTTGTTCATCACGCCGTGTAGATAGCGGTGCAAGTGCTTAGTGCTTTCGCGTGTGTCGTGAAAGCACAGCACCGTCGGCCCCGCGCCGCTGAGGGCCGCCCCCAGTGCGCCGTGCCGGTGCGCCTCCTCCAGAATGTCGCTGAGGCCGGGCACCAGCGGCGCGCGCCAGATCTGGTGGATGTAGTCCTGCATGGCGTGGCGCAGCAGGTCCAGCCGCCCCTGCGCGAGCGCGGCGGCCAGCAGCGCGGCGTGCGAGAGGGCGTGAACGGCGTCGGCGCGGCTGTATTCCCTGGGCAGCACGGCACGGGCCTTGCTGGTGCTGAGTTCGAAGTCGGGAATCAGCACCGTCACGCCCAGGTGGGTAGGCGGGTCCAGCCGGACATAATGCGTGCCCAGCTTGTCCAGCGTGGCGACCACGATGCCCCCGAACAGCGCCGGGGCGACGTTGTCGGGGTGGCCCTCCTCGCGGGCGGCCACGTCCAGCAGCGTCTCGTCGCTCAGCGGCCTTCCCAGCAGCTCATTGCCCGCCACGATGCCCGCGACCAGCGCAGCGGCACTCGACCCCAGGCCGCGTGCCAGCGGCACCTCCGTCTCTATCTCCACGCGGGCCGGGGGGAGGGGCTGCCCGGCCCGCTTCGCCGCCAGCTCCATCGCCCGGTACACGTAGTTGCTCTCGTCGGCGGGCGTGCCTTCCAGTTCCGGCCCCAGCGGCACCACCTCCGTCACCGCCTGCTTCGTGACCCGCAGCGTGGTAAAGAGCGGCACACTCAGCCCCAGGCTGTCGAACCCCGGCCCCAGATTCGCGCTGGAGGCGGGCGCACGGACGGTAAAGGTCATGGGTACGCTCCCGGCGCGCAGACGACAGCGGGCAGAGAGCAGAGGCCGCCCCGCTTTCCCCGCGCACCGCGCACCGCGCCCTGCCTCCCCCTCAAAGAATGCTCTCCAGCACCCGCTCCATGCTGGCCTCCACCGCCTGCGGCGCTTCCACCGCGCGTAGGGCCGCGTCGGGGTCCTTCAGGCCGTTGCCGGTCAGGACCGCCACGACCGTCTGCCCCGGCGCGAGTCGCCCGGCGGCGTGCAGCTTCAGCAGGCCCGCGACCGGGGTAGCGCTGGCCGGTTCGCAGAAGACGCCCTCCCGCGCCACCAGGTTGTAGGCGTGCATGATTTCCTCGTCGGAAACCATGTCGAACAGGCCGCCGCTCTCGCGCACCGCCGCGCGGGCCAGGTCCGCACTCGCCGGATTGCCGATGCGGATGGCGGTGGCGAGTGTCTGCGGCTCGTCCACGATGGCGTTGCGGACAAAGGGCGCGGCCCCCTCCGCCTGAAAGCCCCACATCTGCGGCAGGGTAGGGCTTTTCCCGGCCTGCTGGTACTCGGTAAAGCCCATCCAGTACGCGCTGATATTCCCGGCATTGCCCACCGGAATGGCGAGGAGGTCGGGGGCGCGGCCCAGCGTGTCCACGATCTCGAAGGCCCCGGTCTTCTGCCCTTGCAGGCGGTAGGGATTGACCGAGTTCACCAGGGCGATGGGATGCTCGGCACTGATCTGCCGCACCAGTTTCAGGGCGGCATCGAAGTTCCCGTTGATCGCCACGATGCGCGCCCCGTAGGCCAGCGCCTGCGCGAGCTTGCCCAGCGCGATGTTCCCGTCGGGAATCAGCACGATGCACTTCAGGCCCGCGCGGGCAGCGTAAGCGGCGGCGGCGGCGCTGGTGTTTCCGGTGCTGGCGCAGATGATGGTGTCCGCCCCGTCCTCGATGGCCTTGGCGACCGCCATCACCATGCCGCGGTCCTTGAAACTCCCGGTGGGGTTCAGCCCCTCGTACTTCAGGTACAGGTCCACCCCCAGGCGCGCACTCAGCCCCGGCGCGGGAATCAGGGGCGTGCCCCCCTCATGCAGGGTCAGGGCGGGTGTCCGTTCAGTCACGGGCAGGTACTCGCGGTAACGTTCGATCAGTCCGGGCATGCTCAAAGCTCCTCCGTGGGGTCAGCTCCGCCCATGCTAGCGGCCTCTTTAGGCCCGCGCTTCCGGCAAGTAAGACAGGTCCGGCCACCTAGCCTGGCGTCAGCTTTTGGTCAGAGATGAGGCCGCCTGGGGCGCTTTCTGTACCTCAGCCTTAACGGAGCTTCGCGGGACATCCATCCCACCTTTGGGCAGCCTTGAGAAGGTAATGAGAAACACACTGGGGGGGGGCAGCGGGTTTCATTGTGCAATCACAACGAACAGCAGCTTTGTTCGAAACTCAACGTCCTGGAGGGAAGAAGATGAGTTGGATTATCCTGATTCTGGTTGGTGCCCTGTGCGGTTGGCTCGCAAGCCTCATCATGAAGACCGATGCCCAGCAGGGTGCGGTCGCGAACATCCTGATCGGTATCGTCGGCGCACTGCTCGCACAGTGGATCTTCGGCAACCTGCTCGGCATCGGCGGTGCCTACGCGGCAGGCAACGGCTTCAACTTCTGGAGCATCATCTGGGGCATCGTCGGCAGCGTCATCCTGATTGCCATCCTCAAGGCGCTGCGCGTCCTGCGCTGACACACGGCACTTTCTGAACGGCAGCCGGACTCCTCGGGGTCCGGTTTTTCTTGTGATCTCCATCCTTCCTGTTTCTTCCGGTGTGCTACAGTTGGAAGGCTTGCCTGACCCTGCCCGGCGTGGCACTGGCCTTTTCCCAGGTCACCGCCCCCGGCACAACAACGGGGCTGGCTCCAAGAAGGAGTACGAACATGTCGAAAGTGTGCGAAGTGTGCGGTAAGGGACCGATCGTGGTGAACTCGGTCGTTCGCCGTGGTAAGGCCCGCCGTGAGGGCGGCGTCGGTCGCAAGACCACCGGTATCACCAAGCGGGTCCAGAAGCCCAACCTCCAGCCCCTCACCGTCAACCGGGGCGGCGTCTCCGTGCGGATGCGCGTCTGCACCAAGTGCCGCAAGAGCCTGGTCTGAGTCCAGCCCCTTCCCCGCAAGAAGCGAGCGCGCCCCCGTCCTAAATGGATGGGGGCGCTTCCTTTTGGTGCCGGGTGTGCCGGTTCATACGGATTCCGGATAATCCGTTACGGCCCCTCTCCTGCGGAGCTTTGCAAGTCCGCTGCGCTGCGGTGCCTCCACTCCTATCCGTCACTGTTTTTCCTTCTCCCTCCGGTCGGGTTAACCAGCGACTGCATCACTGATTAACCGGAATCCTTTCAGACCTTCGGCTTGCGCTCGCCCATGAAGCTGGCGATCAGGAGCAGCAGCGTTCCCACGACCACCAGCGAGTCCGCCAGGTTGAAAATCGGGAAGTCCCCGGCGTTCAGGGCGCGCGTGATGGCGCTCAGCGGCGGCGCGTGGAGCATGTCTGTGACCCGCCCGAGGCGTAGCCCGTCGATGGTGTTCCCGATGGCCCCGGCGGCAATCATGCTCAGCACCACCGTCAGAAAGCGGCCCTGGGGCCGCACCACCAGATAAACCAGAATCCCCAGCCCCACCAGCAGCCGCCCCAGCGCCAGCGGCACGGCGGACCCCGAAAAGAGGCTCCAGGCCGCCCCGGTATTGAAGGTCAGCACCCAGTCCAGCACGCCCGGCAGAAAGGGAACGGGCGCGGCCCCATAGGTCAGGTTCGCCAGCGCCCACGCCTTGAGCGCCTGATCGGCGGCAACCAGCAGGGCGGCGAGCAGCAGCGGGACCCAGGCGGGAAAGGTTCGCTGGCGATCAAGCAGGGTGGGCACGGGCGCAGTATAGGGCGGTGCTCGGAAAGGTGGCCGAAGCTTTCTGGGCTGAACGGAGTGCCGTCCCAGGGAACCGCCGGGGGAGACACGCCGCACCACGGGCAGGGGCCGCGTCACATTGTCCCCGCGTGCCCCGCCGACAATAGGCCGCATGGCGAACGTGGAATCCTTCGATCTCGACCACACCAAGGTGCAGGCTCCCTATGTGCGGCTGGCTGGCGTCAAGACCACCCCGCGCGGCGACCAGATCAGCAAGTACGATCTGCGTCTGCTGCAACCCAACCAGGCGGCGATTGACCCGGCAGCTATTCATACGCTGGAACACCTGCTGGCCGGGTACCTGCGCGACCACCTCCAGAACGTGGTGGACGTCTCCCCGATGGGCTGCCGCACCGGCATGTATATGGCCGTGATTGGCGAGCCGGACGAACAGGGCGTGCTGCGTGCCTTCGAGGCCGCCCTGCGCGACACCGAGGCCCACGACCGTCCCATTCCCGGCGTCAGCGAGCTGGAATGCGGCAACTACCGCGACCACGATCTGGAGGCCGCCCGCCAGCACGCCCGCGACGCCTTGACCCAGGGTCTCAAGGTGCAGGAAACGATTCTGCTGCAACGCTGAGGCGAATGCTGCGGCCCCACCCGGTCCTGAGTGGCCGGGTTTTTTGTGGCTAGGACAGGTTCTGTGGCCTGTGGCGTTGCGGCTCAAGAGGACGTTGAGGGGCGGGGGTTGACAGAATTCTCCAACGCCTGTATCTTTTCTGAGCCTCGGTTGAGGCGAGCAGCATGACAAGCGAAGCGTGCGAGTGAAGCACATACTGCAAGAAACAATCTCCTCCGTTGGAGGGGTTGCAAGAAGCTTCTGTCCTGCGGGGCAGAAGTGGACAGGTCAAGATAG
>NZ_BAABRP010000013.1 GCF_039545055.1 Deinococcus carri | reverse complement strand
AGGTCAGTTACGTGTTACTCACCCGTGCGCCACTCAGTCCGAAGACTGCGTTCGACTTGCATGTCTTAAGCACGCCGCCAGCGTTCACCCTGAGCCAGGATCAAACTCTCCATAAAATGGCTCAAGCGTCGGTCCGCTCGCGGACCGTTCGTTGATTAGTGTTCACCCCAGGCCGAAGCCTGGTGCCTCTGAGCCTCGCGGCTCTTCACGAGTCTGGAGAAATCCCAAGGGACTTCCGCTCATACCACCCTGTCAGGTGGCCCTGCTCTCGCATCTCTTCACCTGTCATGCTGCCCGCCTCGCTTGAGGCTCAGAAAAGATACACCCCCTCCCCCATCCTGTCAACTCCCCCCATCCCTCCGCTCCACAAACGGTGAAAAGCCTGCCTGGAAAGGCCCTTCAGGTCGTCCTGGCCTCATGTCGCCAGTTCACCAGCGGGCATACTGGGGCATGTTCCGAGTTGAGGCTGCTGAAATCCTGCTGGTGCGCCTGCCGCTGAAGTTCCGCTTCGAGACGAGTTTCGGGGTGCAGACCGAGAAGCTGGTGCCGCTGCTGGTGCTGCACGGGGACGGCGTGCAGGGGGTCAGCGAGGGCACGATGGAGGCCGCGCCGATGTACCGCGAGGAAACCATCGCCGGGGCGCTGAGCCTGCTGCGTGAGGTGTTTTTGCCGCGCGTGCTGGGACGCACCTTTGCCAACCCCGAGGCGCTGGAGGCGGCCCTCGGCGGCTTTCGGGGCAACCGCATGGCGCGGGCGATGGTGGAGATGGCGGCGTGGGACCTGTGGGCGCGGACGCTGGGCGTGCCGCTGGGCACCCTGCTGGGCGGCCACAAGCGCGAGGTGGAGGTCGGCGTGAGCCTGGGCATCCAGCCCGACGAGGCCGCGACGGTGGACGTGGTGCGGCGGCACGTGGAACAGGGCTACCGCCGTATCAAACTGAAGATCAAGCCGGGCTGGGACGTAGGGCCGGTGCGGGCCGTGCGCGAGGCCTTTCCCGACATCCGCCTCACTGTGGACGCGAACAGCGCCTATACCCTGGCGGATTCGGGACGGCTGGCGGCGCTGGACGCCTATGACCTGACGTATATCGAGCAGCCGCTGGCGTGGGACGATCTGGTGGACCACGCCGAACTGCAACGCCGCCTGCGCACGCCGCTGTGCCTGGACGAGAGCGTGGCCAGCGCGCAGGACGCCCGCAAGGGCCTCGCGCTGGGGGCGGGCCGGGTTATCAATATCAAGGTGGCGCGCGTCGGGGGGCACGCGGAGGCGCGGCGGGTGCACGACGTGGCCCAGGCGTTCGGTGCCCCGGTCTGGTGCGGCGGAATGCTGGAAAGCGGCGTAGGCCGGGCGCACAACATCCACCTCTCGACCCTGCCGGACTTCACGCTGCCGGGCGACACCAGCAGCGCCAGCCGCTACTGGGAGACGGACGTGGTGAACGAAGCCCTGGAAGCGACAGATGGTTTGATGCCGGTGCCGCAGGGGCCGGGCATCGGCGTGACGCTGAACCGGGACTTTATCGCGGGGCGGGCGGAACTGGACGAGGAGTACCGGGCTTGAGCGAGCCGAACACGCGGGCCTTTGTTATCCGGGACGTGACGGACCCCTGGGCCATGCGCGCGCTGGAGGACGTGCAGGTGCAGGCCTGGGGCTACGCCGACCGCGAGGTGCTGCCCGCGACCATGTTCCGCATCGGGGCACACACGGGCGCGATTGTGCTCGGCGCATATCCGGCCCAGGGAGACGCCGCTGCTCTCCCCTTCGGCCTGGCCTACGGGTTTCCGGCGCTGCAAGGCGGACAGGTCTGGCACCATTCGCACCTGCTGGCGGTGGGGCCGGGCTGGCGCGGAAGCGGGGCCGCCGTCGCCCTGAAGCTGGCGCAGCGGGAGCGGGCCTTGGCGCAGGGCCTGACCCGCATGACCTGGACCTTCGACCCCCTGGTGGCGCGCAACGCCCGGCTGAACCTGGGCAAGCTGGGGGCGCGGGCCGTGAGCTACCACCCCGACTGGTACGCACTGGGGGAGGATCGCGAGACGGCCTTTCCCGCCGACCGCCTGGTGGTGGAATGGGACCTGACGCGGCCACACGCCGAACGACCCGCCCCCCCTGCCCAGGGCGAGCGGGCGCTGGAGGCGGCGGGGGACCTGCCCGGCCCTTCCCGACTGAACCTGAGCGGGGAGCGGGTATTGGCCGAGGTGCCGACACAGGCCGACCGCCTGCCCGAAGCGGCCCGGCTGGCCTGGCGGCTGGCGTTACGGGAGGTGCTGGGCGCGTACCTGGCACGGGGCTACGCCGTGACCGACCTCGCGCGGGAAGGCGAGCGGGCCTTTTACGTGCTGACGCGGTAGCCCACTCGCTGGTGGCTGGCCGCTGGCTGCCCTCCTGGCAGGCGCACCCAGCGGGAGGCACAAAAACAGGCACCCCAGGGGATGCCCGTTCTGCCTGCCGGAGCCTCAGTAGGTGGCGTTGAAGAAGGCCGTGTCGCTGACCCAGTCCTGCTGCGGGACGGGCTGCTCGACCGGGTTCACCACGATGCTGAGGGCCTGGGCGAGCTGCTGGCTGCCCTTGGCGTTCACCTGCGCGAACGGCTGGCCGCTGCGGAAGGAGCTGAGTTCGGAGAGGTCGAGCGGGCGGCGGCTGGCGACGACCAGCACCTTGTTCAGGCCGGGGTTGCCGCCCACGTTGAACACGAAGTTGTCGCGCGGGGAGGGGAAGGTGCGCACCTCGCCCTTGCGGACGTAGTTGCTGCCGCCCAGCCGGTTGGGGAGAATCTGGTCCACGCTGCCGTCGGGGTCCACGTAGAAGAGGTAGACGTAGGCGTTCTCGTTCACGCTGACCGAGACGCGGATGCGGTCGCCGATGCGGTAGTTCGGCGTGCGCGAGCCACTGGCGTCACGGTCCACCCAGACGCGCGCCTGGAGGCTGGTCTGGACGGGGTTCACGATGATGCTCTGGGCGCTGATGACGGGGGCGGCCAGGGCGGGGGCGGCGAGAGGCGCAAGCAGGGAAGCGGTCAGGGCGAACAGGATGGCGGGCTTCTTCATGGCGTCTCCTTCAGCGGGATACCGGGGACCGGGTTACGTCCCAGTGCGGGAAAACCGGTGGTCCGCTGCTGAAGTCAGCCTAGGCTCCCCCGCCTGACGTTGGGTGAAGCCCACCTGACGGAACGTGAGCCGGGATAGAATTGGGCCTCATAGAGGCAGCGGCCAGCCGTCGGCCGGGCGCAAAAGAGCCGGGGCGGAACACTTGAATGTTCCGCCCCGAAGGCCAACAGGTGGCAGGGATACCAGGATTCGAACCTAGACAAACAGATCCAAAATCTGTTGTGCTGCCATTACACCATATCCCCAGATCAACACAGTCCCCGCTCAGCATGTGTTGCCGCTTCTGCTGAAGCGCAAGAGAGTATAGCCACGCCGCTGAGGTGGGGTCAACCGCCGGGGGCCGCTGCTGCCCCGGCCTTCTCGATGACCGTCAATCCGGCGAACTTGAGGAGCAGGCGCTTCTGCCCCACCCCCGGAAAATACGCCAGCACCTCGCGGCGGTCCCCCTGGCCGAAGCCCTGGAGAAACACCCCCTCCCCGAACTTGGCGTGGCGGAGTCGCAGAGGCTCGGTGGTGCTGACCGCTCGCTGAAGCTCGCGGCTGGGAATGCCCAGGCGGGCGCTGACCTCGGGAAGCGAGAGGCCGTGCAGGTCGAGCAGTTCCCGCGCCTGAAGGGGCCAGGACGCGGGGAGGGCGGGCACTTCGGGCAGCGTGACGGCGTCCGGCTCGGGCTGCGGCGCGATTTGCACGCCCAGCAGGGCCTCCAGAAAGGCGCGGGTGGCGGGCTTGTCGGTGGGCCGCCGCTCGCCGCTGGCGAGGAAAGGCGCGTAGCAGCGGCTCACCGCGATGCACTCGTAGCAGCCGTGCGGTTCCTTGCAACACGTCTTGGCCGTCAGGTCCAGCGCGCGGCGCAGCAGGTCGTCCATGTTCTCGAAGGCACGGCGGCTAACGCCCAGGCCGCCCAGCCAGTCGTCGTAAAGGAAGAAGTAGTTGTCGCGGTCGGAGCGGAAAGCGCCTGCCAGATCGTTCTCGTCGCAGGCCACCCGCTCGGGGGTGAGCTTCTGGAGGAGGTGCTTGAGGGTGTGCGCGACGGCGGTGGGCTGCTCGGTGGCGCGGGCGTCCACGCCGACTTCCAGGGCCGAGGTGCGGAAGGGCGGGAGTTCGAGCGGGTCATCGTAGAGATGCTCGGAGAGCTTGTGGTCCTGCATCCTGTCCTGAATGCGGCCCCCGCAGCTCCGGCAGACCCGCTCGGTGGGGTCCGGCTCGCGGTCGCAGCCGGTGCAGACGCGCTCGAAGACCTGACGCATCATCATGAAGCCGGTGTAGCGGCGGCGAATGACCACCTCGCCGTGGCGGTAGGCCAGGGGGCCGCGTCGCACCCATTCGCCCATCTTCACCGGGCTGACCTCGATGGAATACAGGCCGCGCGTGAAGAGGTTGGCGGCGTCGAACTTTTCCACCAGAATCGCGGTCCCCGCCGGATGTTCCTCCCAGCGCGTCACCTTGTAGCCCTGCCCGTCCAGTGTGAAGACCGCCCCCTCGTGCTTCTCGGTGAGCGCGTAGTGCTGGCTGGGGGATTCGAGCGGCGCGTCGAAGGCGCGGTGGCCCTTCTGCACCCAGTCACTTTCCTCAATCACCGCGAACTTGGCGCTGCCCTCGCCGCGCAGGTTCCAATATTTGGGGCCGGGGCCAACCTCGGCGGGGAGGCCCGCCGCCTTGAACTCCTCGTTCGCGCGGGCGCGGTGGCGGGGGGAGAGGTAGGGATTCTCGGCCTCCACGACGGCCTTTTCAATCGGGCCGGTGACGAGTTCGCGGAAGTTCCCGGCGTTGGAGTAGAAGGCGTCCACCGGCTGCGGCACGCCCTGTTCGTTCAGCGCGGGGAGGTACAGCACCAGGCCCGGCGCGACCCGGCCGGCGCGGCCCGCCATCTGCCGAAAGGCCATCCGCGAGCCGGGATAGCCGTCGATGATGACCACTTCCAGGTCCCCGATGTCCACCCCGGCCTCCAGCGCGTTGGTGGCGAACATCACGCCGCTGCTGGCGCGGCGGAACTCGGTTAGGCGGCCCTCGCGGTCGGAGGTGCCCGCCATGTAGAGGTGGACGTGGCTGCGGTAAAGGGGCTGCGCGCGGTAGGTCGAGTACAGCCGGGCGGCGCGCGAACGACCCCGGAAAAAGGCCAGAACCTTAAGGTTGCGCTGGATGCTGGCACTCACCACCGCGTCCCAGAAGCGGCGCGGCTGCCCCCGGTGGTCCGCGAGGTAATAGCGCTTGCCGTGCCGGGCCGCGCCGGATTCGCTGACCTCCACCGCATCCACGCCCACCAGTTCCCGCGCGAACTCGGCGGGGTTGCCGATGGTGGCGGTGGACAGCACCACCTGGGGATTTGCGCCCAGCGCCCGCGCAAGGTCGAGGAGCCGCCGCAGCATCCCCGCCACCTCGCTGCCGAAGCCGCCCCGGTAGGTGTGCGCCTCGTCCAGCACGATGAAGGAGAGGCGACGCAGGAATTCGCGCACGCGCGGCTGGGTCAGCGACCAGTGCAGCTTGTCGGGCGTGGCCGTCACCATCCGCACGTTCTCGCGGAAGACCTCGCCGGGTTGCGCCCCCCCCTGAAAGGCCCCGATGTCCCAGCCAAACTCCCCACGCTCGCGGAAGGCGCTCAATTTGTCGCGCTGGTCCTGGCCCAGGGCCACCAGGGGATAGACGAAGAGGGCGGTGGCCTGTGGGTCGCGTTCCAGCCGCTCAAAGACGGCAGGAAAAAAGGCCCCCGTCTTGCCGCTCGCCGTCGGCGTGGTTACGATGACATGCCGACCATCCCGCATCAGGCGGTACGTCTCGGCCTGGTGGCTGAAGACCTCCGGGAAGCCGAAGCCGCGCCGCACCGCCTCCGACCAGCCCAGGTCCGCCGCCCTGAGGGTGCGGGCGGGGGCCGCCTCGTCCTCGTGGAGGAGGGCCGCGCCGCCGCCCAGGATGTCGCGCAGGAACCCCTCCAGCCGGGCATAGGGGGAGCGGGCGGGCAACACGCTGTTCAGTGTAGGGCGGGGAGGGCCGCGCGGGGGAACCGAGGTGACGATGTGGGGCCTGTGCGGGGAGGCGCGCGGCCTAGGGCGGGGCGCAGAAAGGTTGCCGCCTTTTGGCAACCTTGCCGAGCGAAGCGAGTAACGCAGAAAGGGCGGCGCGCAGTGGAGTGGACGCCTGAAACATGCGGCAACGCAACGGAGCGCCGTCCTAGCATGGGGCATGGACCCCACCTCCCGCTCCTTCGACGACGCCAAACGCCTGGGCGATGCCGGGGAGGTCGCCGTCGCGCGGCTGCTCGCCCGGCACCGGGAGGCCCTGCCCTTCCGAGACGGCACGCCCCTCGCCCGCGTGGTGGTGCGGGTGGACGGGCGGGTGCGCCGCGCCGTGAGCGAGCAGGTGCTGGGGGTGGAGGTGCGGCTGGAACCCCGCCCACGGCAGGAGCAGGTTTACGGGGATCTGGAACTCTGGAGCCAGGGCGGGGAGGGGCGTACGCTGGAGGTCAAGTCCGAGCAGTACGCGCTGGCCGACTTTCCCGCGCCAGCAGGCAGTCGCCGGACAGAGAACGTCGCCTTCGAGACGCATGACCTGATCTCGCCAGAGGCCTACGAGCAGCTCTGGGTGCGCGGCGCACGGCGGGGCGGGAGGCTGCCTCCTCCACCCGGCACGCTGGCGTTCGACGCTCCGACAGTCCCGGAGTGGTTCACCTGCGAGGGCGGCCACCTGCGCACCCGGGCCGACTGGCTGCTGCACCATTTCCAGCCCAGCGGCCTGGGCGTGATGCTCTCGCTGGGCCGCATCCGGCAGGCCCTGCACGCGGGCGGGCTGCCTGCGCCCTGGTACGCCTCCTGCACGCTGATGCGCGGCAGCCAGGCCCGCTGCCTCACGCCCGGCGGCGAGGGCATCAAGTACTACACGGTCGGCAAGCTGCTGAACGTGGCGGAGCTGGAGCGGCGCGGGTACGCTCGGCTGTACGTGTAGGCCCGCCTTCCCGGGCTACCTCACCCGATTACATCACCGAGTCGCTGTCACGGATCAGGATCGGCAGGTGGAAGGCCGCCGGGAGCCACTCTTCCTGCATGTGGATGGCCTGCGGGGGACAGGAGCGCAGACAGGCCATGCAGCTCGTGCAGGCGGAGAGGTTCAGCAGGAGCTGCACGCCCCCTTCCGGCTTCAGGTCGCGGGTGATGGCCTGGGTCGGGCAGACGTTGGCGCAGACGGGGCAGTCGATGCAGGTGTCGTCGACCAGGGGCGCGGGCCAGTGAACCCCGGCATCCGGGGCCGGGGCGGGCACCAGCGTCCGCGCCCGCCAGCGCCATTCTTCCGGGGTGCGTTCTTCCGGCTGGCTCCAGTCCACGAAGGGCAGGGGCCGCTCGGGAAGCGCCTGCGCGACCTGCTGCCGCCCCGCGCGCAGCAGCTGGGTAAAGGCCCCGCGGCGCGACACCCGCACGGCCCGGTCACGGTCTTCCGGCGTGGCCTCGCGCACCGTGACCCGTGCGGGCTGCCCGGTCGCGGCCCGCAACGCCTGCGCCTCCCCCGCCACGCGCCGGAGCCGCTCGGGCACGTCGGGCGCGCCCACGGGGCAGGTGCGGCAGTCGCCGTGCAGCAGGGTCAGCGGCGTGTCCCATGCTCCCGCCGCCGACACCAGGGCGGGCGTCACCCAGCCCAGGCAGGCCAGCGTGGGGCCGCCCGCGCCGCTCTGCGAGCAGGTGAGGCTCGCCTCCCCCCCCGCGGCCTGACCCGCGTCGCGCACGCTCTGGAGAGGCGCGGTCAGGTCGTATTCCAGCGCGCCGCTGGGGCAGACCTGCACGCACAGGCCGCAGCCGGTGCAGGCCTGGGGGTCGATTTCGATACTGCTTCCCAGCGGGCCGAGGCGAATGGCGTCGTGGGGGCAGGTGGCGTGGCAGGCGTCACAGCCACCGACCGCCTGACGCTCCAGCAGGCAACGCGGTGCCGTGTAACGCGGCAGCTGGTTGCCGTACTCGCCCAGACGGTTCAGAACGCCTTCTAACATGCGGCGAGTCTAGCGGCGGGGCGGCGGGACAAGTGGAAGTTCGGTCCGGCTGGCGGGCGCAGCCCTTCAGGGACGGCGCGTCGGCACCCACAGGGTGATGAACAGGATGCCCGCCAGCCCCACCAGCGCCCAGGCCACCTGTCCGGCCAGCACCGGAATCCGCGGCAGGCTCCAGCCCACGGCCACCACGATGCAGGCGCAGGCGATCCACTTGGCCCGCAGCGGCATCCCGCGCCCCTCGCGGTAGTCGCGCACCAGCTCACCCACGACGGGGCGCGACAGCAGCCACGCCTCCCATTTCGGGTTGCCGCGCGCAAAGGCCCCCGCCGCCAGCACGAACCACACCGTCCCCGGAAAGCCCGGCAGCAGCAGGCCCAGGAACCCCAGGCCGGTCAGCACGAAGCCCAGGACCACCCACAGCGGCCGCACGACGGTGGAAGGAGGAGAGGAGGAACCGTTCATGCGCCCAGGGTACGGCCCCGCACCGCTCAGGTCTGTGGGGGCAGGAGAAGAATGCCGTCCTCGTCGGCGTACACGTGGTCGCCGGGGTGGATGGTCACGCCCGCAAAGGAAACCGGCACGTCCCGCTCGCCCAGGCCGCGCTTGGCACTGCGGCGGGGGTGGGACGCAATCGCCTTGATCCCGATGTCCAGGCCCGCCAGTTCGCCCGCGTCCCGCACGCAGCCGTTCACCAGAACGCCCGCCCAGCCGCTGCGAACACCCATCTGCGCCAGCATCCCGCCCAGCACGGCGCAGTTCAGGCTGCCGCCGTTGTCCACCACCAGCACGCGGCCCTGGCCGGGTTCCTCCAGCGCGGCGCGCACCAGCGGATTGTCGTCCTGTATGCGCAGGGTCACGGCGGGGCCGTGAAAGCGCGGGCGGCCCCCGTACTCCCGCAAGAGGGGGGCCAGCACGGGTGCGTCCGGGTGCGCGTCGCTGAGGTCGGTGGTCGGGGTGAAGGTGGGGTCGGGCGGGGTGTCGGTCATGGCGGCCTCCTGGGGCGATTGAACCACGGCCGCCACCGTAACTCGCCAGGTGACTTCAGGAACGCGGGAAGGGCGCGTGGGTGTCTGCGTCGTGGATGCGGCCCGCGTGCCCGCTCAGGAAGCCGCCGTCGTAGCCGCGCCGCCACGCCATCAGTTCCGCCAGGATGCTCAGCGCCACCTCCTCCGGGGCCTCGGCCCCCAGGCGCAGGCCCACCGGCGAACGCAGGCGCGCGAGCTGTCCGGGCGTGAAGGTGACGCCCTGCGCCTCCAGGTCACGCAGCAGGTCCTCCGCCCGCGAACGGGGACCCAGCACGCCCACGTACTCCGCGCCCGATTGCAGCGCATGGGCCAGGCACACCCGGTCGCGGTCGAGGTGATGGTTCATCACGATGAGGTGGGCGCGGCCCCCGGGCGTGAAGCGGTGCAGGTCCTCCGGGGCGAGGTCGTGCAGGGTCGCGCCGGGAAACCGGCCGGGCGTCAGGTAGGCGGGCCGGGGGTCGATCACCTGCACGTCGTAGCCCAGCGCGTGGGCCTGGGCAGCCAGTGGCACCGCGTCATGGCCCGCGCCGTACAGCACGAGCTGGGGTGGCGGCACGTTCACGTCGATAAAGACGGGGGTGCCGTCCGGAGCGGCCAGGGTCGCGGCGCGCGGTTCGCGCAGGCCCAGGCGCTCGCGGGCCGCCTTCAGGGCGAAGGCGTGCAGTGCCCCTGCCGGCAGGGCACCCGTGACCTGGCCGTCGGGCGTGACCAGCAGGCGGCCCCGGCCCACCAGCGGCACGGCCAGCGCCGCGGACCGGCCCTCCGCCAGCGCCGCGAGCCAGCCCGCCGTCACCGGGTCCCCTGGGTCCACCCGCTCCACCCGCACGTCCACGCTCCCGCCGCAGCCGATACCCAGGCCCCAGGTGGCGTCCTCCGAGAGGTCGTAGTGGGTGAGGGCGGGGAGGCCCGTGCGAATCACCTCCAGCGCCACCTCCACCACCTCGGCCTCCAGGCAGCCGCCCGACAGCATGCAGACCTGCGAGCCGTCCTCCAGCACCAGCATCCGGGTGCCCTCGCGGCGGTAGGCGCTGCCCTGCACGCCGACCACGGTGGCCAGGGCGGCCCGCTGGCCCCGCGACAGGGCCGCAGTCAGCGCCAGCAGCAGGGCGCGCGTCTCGGCAGCGTTCACGTTCCCCAGAGTCTGCCGCGCCGGGCCGCCGGGAGCAAGCCCGGAGCTTACGAACGCCTCCGGGAACGGGCCAGACCTCCTGTCTCCCTCATCCCTGGCTCCCTTAAACCCCCCCTCACCCGCCCCACGCGCCAGCGCCGGACAATCGGCCCATGCTGGACAACATTCTTCATCAGGTGCGCCGCAGTGCCGAACGGGTCCAGCGCCGGGGCGAGGAGCTGACCCAGAGCGCGCGCCTGCGCCTGGAAGTCTTTCAGCTCGGCCGCGAGCTGGAGGGGCTGTACACCCGGCTGGGCCGCGCGTACCACGCCGCGGCCGACCTGGAGGTGCTGCGGGGCCTTCAGGACGACATCCGCCGCGTGGACGAGGAAATCAGCGCCCGCGAGCGCCTGATTCAGGAACTGGGCAGCGAGGGCGGGGAGCAGGAAACAGAGTTCACGCCCGCCCCGGTGACGGCGATGCGGGAGGTCCAGGTGCCGCCGCGCCCGTCCACCCAGACTGAGCCGAATATTCCCGCCGCCACCCCCCGCCCCCAGGAGACGACCATGACCGACCGTGACAGCGACCGCCCCGTGCCCACCACCCCCGACCCAACGGTCGAGTACAGCGACGATCTGCTGGTGCCCGGCGACGCCACCGCCAACCAGGGCGACGACCTGGGGCGGGAAAGCCGCGAAAAGGCCTTTACCCACAAGCACCAACTGGAAGAAGGCCACAACGCCAGCAAGAATCCCGATCCCCTCGACCTGTAGGCCGGAGCCGACGGGGGGCCGGACCAGGCGTGGGTCCGGCCCCGTCTGCTGCCGGGCTTGAGAGGCCCCACATCCGGCTCACCCGCCCTCTGCTGTGATGAACGCATGACGACGCAGCGGGAACCGGCGAGCGGGACATTGATCGAGGTCCGGGGGGCCTGGCACGGCGAGGTGGGCGACCCGGAACGGCGCTTCGCGGGAGTGGTCACGGCGTCGGGTCGGGCGGACGTGCGGCCCGGCGTGTCCGCGGTCGTGACCTATCATGCCGCCCACAGCCGGACACCGGGCGCGAACCAGCACGGCACCTACACCCTGGACGTGGGCGGGCACGTTCTGCCGCTGATGGGCTTTACCTGCCACGACACCGGCATGACGGGCCGGGAGGGCAACGACGACACTGCCGAGGCCACCTGGCACGCCGTGCTCCTGCCCGGTTGACCCCGGCTACAGGTCGCGGCGGCTGAACTGCCACATAGCGAGCAGCACGGCCAGCAGCGCGTAGACGGCGGCCCAGATGATCATGGCCGGCGGGGTGGGCGCGCCGCCGAAAAAGGGGTTGGCCCCGCGCGTGACCTCCCCGAGCTGGCGCAGGACATCCGGTTGCAGGTGGTAGCTGGCCCCCAGCCACAGGGCATTGGTGGGCATCAGCGTGTTGGCGACCCGGCCCAGCGTGGTGAGGGTGGGACTGGCGGCAAAGGTGCCGATGGTCGCCAGGATGCCGCCCGCGAAGCCCGCGCCGTACAGCACGAACACGCCGATGCCGTTGGCGAGGGTGGTAAAGAGCGTGCTGCCCAGCACCGTCAGGGCCGTGATCAGCATGATGGCGAGCAGGATCAGGGCGGTGGCGGGCAGGGGCGCGGGCGGCAGGAAGCCGGTGATCAGGAAAATGCCACCCAGCAGGGCCGCGCTGACAAACGCCACGTACAGGACATTCACGGCCGTGAAGCCCAGCCAGCGCCCCAGCACGAGCTGCGCGCGGCTGATGGGCCGGGCGATGATCGACTGCATCACGCCGCTCTCGATGTCGCCGCTCACCGCGCCCACCGTAGACAGCACCGCCATCAACGCGCCCAGGAAATAGACCAGGTACATGCCGAACATCGCCGCGTACATCACCGGGAGATTGGCCGCGCCGGTCACGCTGCGGCCCTCCAGCCCCGCGTCCAGGGCGCGCTGGTCCAGGGTCTGTTCCAGCCGTAGCACGCCGTACAGGTAAAAGCCCAGGAAGGCCGCCGTCAGCAGCAGCAGCACGACCACCAGCCGCTTGCGCACCGCCTCACGCAGCGACAGTTCCGCGATCAGGAGGGCATTACGCACGGGTCACCTCCCGCCCGGCGGCTGTCTCGGGCGTGTCCTCGATCAGTTCGAGGAACAGCGTTTCGAGGTCCGGGCGGCGCGGCGTGAGGGCGTACAGGCGCGCGCCGTGGGCGTGAACGGCCTCGGCCAGGGCGGGCAGCGCGTCCTCGTGGGTCAGCCAGAGTTCCACGTCGGCGCGGCCCGGCGTGTGGGTGTCGGTGTGCCGGACTTCGCCCAGGCGGGCAAAGGCGGCCAGCAGCTCGGGGGGGAGGCGGTCCACCCGCACGTCCACCGGCAGCACGCCGCCCATCAGTTCGCGCATGCTGCCCTGCCGCAGCACCTGCCCCGCCTTGACAAAGGCCACCCGGTCACACACCTGCTCCACCTCCGCGAGCAGGTGCGAGTTCAGAAAGACCGTCACCCCCTCGGCGCGCAGGCGTTCGATGATCTCGCGCACCTCCACCCGGCCAATCGGATCCAGCGCGCTGGTCGGCTCGTCCAGAAAGACCAGCCGTGGCCGCGCCAGGATGGCCCCCGCCAGCCCTGCCCGCTGAAGCATCCCCTTGGAGTACCCATCGAGGGCTTCGCGGCCCCGCCCCCCCAGGCCGACCGTTTCGAGCACCTGCGGCACCCGCACCCGCAGTTCCTCTGCCGCCAGGCCCGCCAGGCGGCCATGAAAGTGCAGGAATTCCTCGCCGGTCATCCAGGTCTGAAACCGGAACTGCTCGGGCAGGAAGCCCAGGCGGGCGCGGATCGCCGGGTCGGAAGGCAGGCCGCCCAGCACCCGGACCTCGCCGCCCGAGGGACGCACCAGACCCAGCAGCATCTTGACGGTGGTGCTCTTGCCCGCCCCGTTCGGCCCCAGGAACCCGAAGACCTCGCCCTCCCCCACCGTCAAGGTCAGGCCATCCACGACCGCCCGGCCCCGGTACACCTTGCGTAAGTCCCGCGTCTCGATGGCCGCCACTTGCCCAAGCATAGAGATCCCAGCATAGAGGGACGCGGTGAAGGTGGCGTGCATCAAAAGCTGCAATGGGGACCCGCGCGGCCCTTTTCCCCCCCAACCCCTTCATTCGGGTGATAGCTCTCTGCCACCACTTCCGAGAGAATAGACTGCATGAAATCTGTCCGCCGTCCGGGGCCGGCGAGCATACCGTCCGATGCGCCCCCACCGCTTCTGCGCGCGCTGTCCGAGGCCCGGACCGATGTGGCGCGCGCCTGGGCATACCTGGCGCTGGCCCGGCATTACCGCCACCATTCCCTGCCACTGGCGGCCAGCCTGGCGCATGAGGCATTGGACGCGGCACTCCGGGCGGCGGCCCCGGACGCGACGGTCGAGGTGCTGTCCGGCCTGGCCTTTATCGAGGTGGCGCAGGGCCGTCAGGAAAAGGCGTTCGAGCACACGGCGCTGGCCCTCGATCTGGCACGGGAACACGGCCTGCACCATCTGGAAGCCCGCGTCCGCAACAACCGCGCGATTGCCCGCCTGAACGCCGGGGACGTGCTGGGCACGCGGCGCGACCTGCTGGACGCGCAGGGCCTGGCCCGCACGCTGGGGGACGTGGTCGACCAGGCGCACGTCTACGTGAATCTCGCGTATCTGGAAAACGTGTCAGGGCACTATCCGGAGGCGCTGCACCAGCTCAGCCTGCTGGAGAACCTGCTGCCTGACCTGCCGGAGCAGGAGCAGCCCGCCCTGCGGTCCTACCTGTACGAGAACAGCGCCCTGACCTACCTGAATATCGCGCGGCAGGCCCACGAGCGGGACCGCCCGGACGTGGAGGCCCAGGCCCGCGCCAGCGCCTATGCGGCAATCCAGGCCAGCTACCGGATGCTGGCCGTCCGGCCCGATGTCCTGATGGCCCTGTCCGTGGAGGCCCACGCGGCCCGGCTGGCCCTGCTGGAAGGGGACCTGGAACGCGCCCACGAACATGCCGCCGCCTCCCTGAACCACCACCACGAGCTGGGCCAGCAGTCGTACCTGGACGCCCACCTGGCAATGGCCGAGGTCAGTGCCGCGCGGGGGCAGAGCACGCTGGCCCATCAGCACTACCAGAACGCGCTGGACCTGGTCCGCGGACAGGGCCGCGCCCGCGAGACGCAGGAGGTGCTGCGGGCCATCGCCCGGCTCTACGAGCAGGAGGGCAACCTGGCAGGGGCACTGGAAACCTACCGCAACGCCCTGGAGCGCGCCCACCGCACCCTGGAGCGGCTGACCCACATCGAGCAGCGCAACGAGGACCTCGCGCGCGAGCTGCGCCAGGCCCGTGCCGAGGCCAGCACCTGGCAGGACAGCGTGCGCCGCGCCGAAGCCCTGGCCCGGCAGGACCCCCTGACCGGGCTGCTCAACCGCCGCGGTCTGCAAGACGCCCTGGCCGAACTCGACGACGAGAGCGCGCCCTTCCTGCTGGTCATGTTCGACATCGACCACTTCAAGGCCGTGAACGACCGCTACTCGCACGTGGTCGGGGACGCGGTGCTCCAGTCGGTCGCGGGCCAGCTCGTGGCCAGACTGCCCGAGGACAGCCTGCTGGCCCGCTACGGGGGCGAGGAGTTTGTGCTGGTGCAGGAGGGCGTGGACCCCACCGAGGTCCCGGCCCTGGTCGAGGGGCTGCGCCAGGCCATCGAGGCCCACGACTGGTCCGCCCTGCTGCCGGGCACCCGCCTCACCATCAGCATCGGCTACACGCTGACCGGCGACACCGACGACCAGGCCCTGCGCGCCGCCTTCGAGCAGGCCGACGAGCACCTCTACCGTGCCAAACGGGCCGGGCGCAACCAGGTCTACCCGCCGGTGCTGGTGCTGCGGTAACTGGTGCTGGGGTAAAGGGCGGGGGCCGCACGGCGAACGTCGTCCCGTGCAGCCCCCCTGTCTGCGTCCTCAGCGGTTCAGAATCTCGTCGATGCGGTGGATCACGTCGCTGCCGAGCTTCACGCCCGCCGCCTTCACGGTGTCCTCGATCTGCCCCACGCGGGTGGCCCCGGTGATGACGCTGCTGACGCCCTTTTGCCGCAGAATCCACGCCAGGGCGAGCTGCGCGCGGGTGATGCCCAGCTCGTCCGCGATGGGCTTCAGGTCGCGGACCTTCTGGACATTCTCGTCCGTCAGGAAGTTCTGGCCCCAGTTCTCGTTCTCGGTGAGTCGCGCTCCCTCGGGGCGGCCCTCGTCGTACTTGCCGGTCAGCAGGCCCATCGCCAGCGGACTCCACACCACCAGACCCACCCCCGCCTTCTCGGTGTAGGGCAGGATCTCGCCCTCCACCCGCTCGCGGCGCAGCATGGAGTATTCGGGCTGCTCGGTGACGGGCGCGTGCAGGCCGTGGGCGCGGGCAAACTCGACCGCCTCCGCGATGCGCGCGGCGGGCCACATGGAAGTGCCCCAGTACAGCGCCTTGCCATCGCGGATCACCTGGTCAAAGGCCATCACGATCTCGTCCATCGGCACGTTCTCGTCGTAGCGGTGGGCGAAATAGATGTCGAGGTAGTCGGTGCCCAGGCGCTTGAGGGACTTGTCGATGCTCTCCAGCACGTGCTTGCGCGACAGGCCGCGGTCGTTCACGTCGTCGCTCATGGGCCAGTAGACCTTGCTGGACAGCACCAGCGTGTGCCGGGGCACCTCGCGCAGCACCGCGCCCATCATCTCCTCGGACTTGCCGCGCGCGTACACGTCGGCCTGATCGAAGAAGTTCACGCCCTCCTCGTAGGCCTTCAGCACGATGTCACGCACCATCTGCTGGTCGTTGACGTTGTGCCCGAAGGTCACCCAGCCCCCCAGCGCCACTTCCGAGACTTTCAGGCCACTTCTGCCCAGATTGCGGTATTCCATGCCCAGTACTTTATCCGGTAAAGCATGAAAGGCCAGCAGATGGAGGGGAGATTAAGAGCCTATTCGGCGGCCCCCCGGCGGCGATGTCCGGCGTACCACTGCGGCTGCGTCCCGTCCAGATCCGTCACGCCGTACAGCTCGGCCAGCTCGCCCACATCCAGAATGCGCCCGCTGTGGCGGGACACCTGCGGGTCGCGGGCCAGGGCCACGATGCCCCGCGCCGCGTAGTGGGGTGTCTCGGTCTGCCCGGCCAGCTCCTGCTCGGTGTGGTGCTGGAGCATCAGCTCGGTCCGCATCCAGCCGGGCGCGACACCCACCACACTGATGCCCCGGTCCCGGAGCTTGTGCCCCAGCGCGTAGACCAGGCGGTTCTTGGCGGCCTTGCTCACCTCGTACCGACTTGCTCTGATTCCAGAACATCCGGGAAAAACACCGGATGTTCTTCCATCGCCGCCAGCCGGTATTTTCTTATTCTCGCTTCGCTCGGGTTCGTCTCCGACTCACCTGAAGTTAGTATCGTAGGGCAGCCAGCCCGGCGGCTCGTCGGTATGCCAGGTGGTGGAGACGATCAGGCCCCGTTCCTGCTTCCCCATCAGGTGCCTCAGCGCCAGCAGGCTGGTGACGTAATCGCTGTAGGCCCCAGCGAGCAGCATGTTCCGCAGCCCCTCCAGCGGTTCGTCCCAGACCTCCGGCCCGCCGCCCGCGCCCGCCCCGCCCTCATGCGCCCCCCAGGCGTTGTTGACCAGCACGTCCAGCCGCCCGAAGGTATCCGCGATATGCCGGATGACGGCCTCCACCTGCGCGGAGTCGGTCTGGTCGCACCCCAGTGGCGTGGCCTGTCCACCCGCCGCGCGGATAGCGTCGGCCGTGTCGTCCACCGTGGTGTCCGGCAACGCCGCCACGGTGCTGTGGCCGCGCGTGCTGCGCGCCGTGACAACCACGTGTGCGCCCGCCGCCGCGAGTTCCAGCGCCGCGGCCCGCCCCAGCCCGCGGGACGCGCCCGTGACCAGGGCGACCTGGCCGGACAGGGGGAGGGGGCTTGTTGGTGTGTCCATCTGTGTGACTGCTTCCGTCATGGGTGGTCCTCCGACAGTTCTGATACCGACTGGCTCTGATTCCAGAACATCCGGGAAAGCGCCGGATGTTCTAGGCGGCCACAGGCTCAGGGGCGGCCCCTCGCCTTTCTTGCCATGAGAGACGTAGGCTCACCCGCTCGTCGTCCATCGCCGCCAGCCGGTACTTTTTGCTGCTCGCTCTCCTGCGCCGTCGTCGTGAACGGACGCCCCTGGGGACGCCACTCCTCAGCTGTGCCAGTCCGCTCGGTTGATTCCCAGGAATCAACGCAATTTGGTATGAAACAAAACGCCGGGGGCCGGGCACGCGCGCCCGACCCCCGGCCAGCCGCCGGGCTTACCGCTCGCGGCGTCCAGCGTTTTCCACCTGCTCGTCGATGGCGATGCTGGCCATCAGCACCACCTTGTCGCCGTGCTGCTCGACTTCCACGCTGCTGTTTCCGGCGGGAAAGTAGCGCTTGACGACTTCCAGCAGGTCGTTGCGCAGCGCGTCCACCTTGCCGGGCGGAATCTGGGCGCGGTCGTAGGCCAGGACCAGTTCGAGGCGGTCCTTGAGGGTGTCCTTGCTGCGCTTGCCCCTGAGCCAGGAAAACATCTCAGGCCCTCCCGCCGCCGAACAGGCGACGCCAGACGGCCCAGAACCCTTTGTCTTCCTCGATCAGCTTGGGGTAGGGCACCTCCTCGCCCTTGAGGCGGCGGGCGGTGTCCAGAAAGGCCTGCCCCGCCTTGGACTTGCCCAGCACGGCGGGTTCACCGACGTTGGTGCTGACCAGAATGCCGTCGTCTTCCGGGA
The DNA here is from genome assembly GCF_039545055.1 of Deinococcus carri. Classification (NCBI taxonomy): domain Bacteria; kingdom Thermotogati; phylum Deinococcota; class Deinococci; order Deinococcales; family Deinococcaceae; genus Deinococcus; species Deinococcus carri. The sequence goes on along the minus strand of NZ_BAABRP010000013.1, from coordinate 67,162 downwards.
TGATGCCGATGGGCTTGACGCCCAGGATTTCCAGGATGTCGGCCTCGCTGAGCATGTCGCCGCTGGCGACCATCTTGGGGCGCAGGCGGTTGATGACCAGCCGGATCTCGCGCACCTGCTGGGCCTCCAGCAGCCCGATGATGCGGTCGGCGTCACGCACGCTGGAGACTTCGGGGTTCACCACGACGAGCGCGCCCTGGGCGGGGGCCGCCGCCGTCTTGAAGCCCGACTCGATCCCGGCGGGCGAGTCGATCAGCACGCGGTCGAAGCCCTCGTCCTCGATCAGCTGTCGCACCACGTCCTTGAACACCTCGGGGTCGAGGGCGTCCTTGTCGCGGGTCTGGGAGGCGGGCAGCAGGTACAGGGTCTCGACGCGCTTGTCGCGGATGACGGCCTGCGAGAGGCGGCATTTGCCCTCCAGCACGTCCACCAGGTCGAAGACCACGCGCGATTCCAGACCCATCACCACGTCGAGGTTCCGCAGGCCCACGTCCACGTCGATGACCACGACCTTCTCGCCCAGCTTGGCGAGCGCCGCGCCGATATTTGCGGTGGTCGTGGTCTTGCCCACGCCCCCCTTGCCCGATGTGACAACGATGACCTTGGCATTCATGCTGCCGAGCAGTGTACCGCGCAGGAGGGGGCGGGGCGGATGAGCCTGCCCTGGCCCCAGGGTGTGACGCCCGCCCTATCCGCCGGTGCCCCGCGCCCTGTACACTGCCCGGTTGAGTCTCGCGCCCGGCGTGTTCCCACGCGGCGGCGCTGCGTGTGGAGGAACACCGATGACGATGGAAGAAACGCTGCCCGCCGTGGCAGATAGAGTTGGGGCAGAGGCCAGTCTGGCGGCCCCGAAGGTCGGCTTCATCAGCCTGGGCTGCCCCAAGGCGCTGGTGGACAGCGAGCGCATCCTGACGCAACTGCGCGCCGAGGGCTATGAGGTCGCCCCCAGCTACGAGGACGCCCAGGCCGTGATCGTGAACACCTGCGGTTTCATCACGCCCGCCGTGGAGGAATCACTCAGCGCGATTGGCGAGGCGCTCGACGCGGGCGGCAAGGTGATCGTGACCGGTTGCCTGGGCGAGCGCCCCGACAAGATTCTGGAGCGGCACCCCAAGGTCGCGGCGATTACCGGCTCGGAGGCGATGGACGAAGTGATGGGCCATGTGCGCGAGCTGCTGCCTACCCGGCTGGACACGTTCACGGGGCTGCTCCCGGTGGCCGCGCCGGGGATGCGGCAGGGCGACCGCCTCGCCCCCAGCGTCAAGCTCACGCCCCGGCACTACGCCTACGTCAAGATCGCGGAGGGCTGCAACCACACCTGCGCCTTTTGCATCATTCCCAAGCTGCGCGGGCGGCAGGTCAGCCGCGACGCGGGCGCGGTGCTGTACGAGGCCTACCGCCTGGTCGCGGGCGGCACGAAGGAACTCATGATCATCTCGCAGGACACCTCGGCTTATGGGGTGGACCTGCGCTACCGCGAGTCGGAGTTCCAGGGCGGGCAGGTCCGCGCGCACCTCACCGACCTGGCCGAGAAGCTGGGCGAGATGGGCGCGTGGGTGCGGATGCACTACGTCTACCCCTACCCGCACGTGGACCGCATCGTGGAGCTGATGGCCCAGGGCAAGATCCTGCCCTACCTCGACATCCCCATGCAGCACGCCGCGCCCCGGATTTTGCGGCTGATGCGGCGGCCCGGCGCGGGCAAGCAGCTCGACACCATCCGCCGCTGGCGCGCGATCTGCCCGGAACTGGTGATCCGCTCCACCTTCATCGTGGGCTTTCCCGGCGAGACGGAAGAAGAGTTCCAGGAACTGCTGGACTTTCTGGAAGAGGCCCGCCTCGACCGCGTGGGGGCCTTTCCCTACTCGGACGTGGAGGAGGCCGACGCGAACGCCCTGCCCAACCCCGTGCCCGAGGAGGTCAAGCAGGAGCGCCTCGCCCGCTTCATGGAGGTCGCCCAGCGCATCAGCACCGAGAAGCTGGCCGAAAAGGTGGGCCGCGTGCTGGACGTGATCATCGACGAGTTCAACGACGACGAGGACGACCAGCCCGGCACCCGCCTGATCGGCCGTACCAAGGGCGACGCGCCCGGCATCGACGGTCAGGTGTACCTGTACGCGGGCGACTTCGCCGGGCAGGTCAAGATCGGGGACATCGTGCGGGCACGCATCGAGGACAGCGACGAGTATGACCTCTACGGCGAGGTGGTCGCCCGGCCCGAGTGGCGGCCCAACGTGCCGATGCTGGGGCATTTCGGCAAGCATTAGGCTTCCCGCGGAAGGCGGCGGGAAGCGTCGAACCGTCAAAAGGTCTGACGGCCAGAATGCAGGCCGCGGCGAAGTGCCAAGCGGTCAGACCGTTTGACCGTTAGACCCCCGCGTGTGCCCTGCCCAGGCATCGCAGCGGGCACCCCCCGCCACCAACCAGAAGAGGAGGCGCGGGGGACCGCAAGCCCACTGTCAGACGGCGCGGCCTAGACTCTGGCCGTGAGCCTTGACCTCCTCCTCGTGGTGTTCGCCGGCGTGCTGGGCCTGCTGGTCGGGTCCTTTTCCAACGTGCTGATCTGGCGGCTGCCGCGTGGGGAGAATGTCGCCTTTCCGCCCAGCCATTGCCCGCAGTGTGACCACCGCCTCGCCCCGCGCGACCTGGTGCCGCTGGGGGCCTGGCTGAGCCTGGGCGGAAAATGCCGCTACTGCCGCGCCCCCATCAAGACGCGGTATCCGCTGGTGGAGGGACTGACGGGCCTGGGCTATGCGGTCATCGCGGCGCTGTTCCCCTTCACGACCTACGGGGCGGGCACGCTGGGCCTGTTCGTGCTGTTCACGCTGCTGCTGGTGGCGAGCGCCATCGACCTCGACACCTACACCATTCCCGACGAGCTGACGCTGCCGGGGGTGGCGCTGGGCCTCGCCTTTGCTGCGCTGAACACCCGCTCGGGGGCGGCGGAGGCCGGACTCCCCACACTGGGACAGGCCCTCCAGGGGGCGCTGCTGGGGGCGGGACTGCTCGTTACCATCGACCTGCTGGGGTCGTGGGTGCTGCGGCGCTTCCGCGAGCGGCAGTACCCGGAAACGCCCATCGGCTACCAGCAGATCAGCCTGGGCCTACTGGCGGGCGCGTGGCTGGGGCCGTGGTGGGGGCTGGGCGTGGCCCTCGCGTCCGCCGCGGTCAACCTCGCCGCACGGCGGGCCGTCCGTATTCCCGAGATCGTCACGCTGGGGGGCTTCCTGGTCAGCGTGATGCTGGGGAGCACCGGCTTCGGCCCCGGCCTGATCCTGATGGTGCAGGGCGCACTCGCGGCGGCGGGTGGAGCGGCGCTGGTCGCGGGCGTCTATTGGTGGCTGCGCCGCGAACCGGAGGCCGAGGAGGACGCCCCCTTCGACCCCAGCGCGATGGGCTTCGGGGACGTGAAGCTGGCCGCCGTCATCGGCGCGTTCCTGGGCTGGGAGCGGCTGCTGGTGGCCGTGGTGGTGGCCGTCTTCGCGGGGGCGGTGTTGGGCCTGGCGCAACTCGCCCTGCGGCGCGAGAACCGCGTGAAGTTCGGCCCGTACCTCGCACTGGGGGCGGTCGTGGCGCTGCTGTGGGGCGGCGGCATCGTGGCGGCCTACCGGGGGATGCTGGGGCTGTAGGAAGCTGTCAGCCGTCCGCCCTCAGCCGCGCAGGGAAGGCATTGCCACCGCCTCCTCTTCCTCGCGCGGGGGCTGGGCCTGCGCTCCGCCCCGGCGGGGGCGGGGACCGATCGGCACCGGGACGCCGATACCGTCTTCGCCCTCTTCACGGCGACGGCGAGAGGGGGACGGCTCAGCACGCGCGGAACCCGTCCACGTCCACTTGAAGCCTGAGCCGCCGATACGGCCCAGCAGCGCCCGGAAGGAGAATCGAGTCATGGGCCACCGTACTCGGCGGCTGGCCCCGGCGTCTCCCCCTCCCCTTCCATTTGACGGTCAGCGTCGGGCACAGCGACCACCGTCACCCGCTGCCCCTGCCGCACGCGGTTCAGGCGCACGTCGGCGCACGCTGTGACCTCGACCCCGGCGGCATTCGCGGCGTCCTGGGCAACGGTCTGCACGAAGAGTTCCATGTCGCGCACGACCGGGTGCGCGATAAAGGCGTCGATGTAGCTGTCCAGGCTGAACAGCTCCAGCAGCCGCTCGCCCGCCACGTAGCGCAGTGTCAGGGTGCTGCCGGGCGCGGGGTTGTGGCTGGCAGGGCACAGCTCGGGCAGGTGCAGGACATGCTCGACGACCGTGTGCAGCCCCGGCTTCGCGTTGGGGATGGTCTTGAGGCGCTCGGCGGGAGGGGTCATCAGGCGGCGGCGCGGGCCACGTGCCGGACCCGGAAGGCGAACAGCGCGGCGATGGTGTACTTGGCGAGGATGTCCGCGAAGATGATCTGTGCGATGTCGCGGCTGCTCATGTCGCCGTAGAAGGCCAGCAGCGTGAAGATGATGGAATCGAGCGGCACGCTGACGGCGTTGCTGGTCAGCACCCGCGTCCACCAGCTTTTCTGAATCAGGCGCTGGTACACGGCGGTATCGGCCAGCTCGCCCACTAGAATCGCCAGGAACGACGCGCCGACAAAGCGCCAGGGCGTGCCCAGCAGCAGCGCGGCCACCGTGTTCACCAGCAGCGCCGCCGCGATGGCGAGGTAAACGGCCCTGAGGCCTCCCGCCCGGTGAATGCGGTCGCGCAGCGTGAAGACCGCCGCGAAGAAGATGGTCCCCACGCTCAGCAGCCCGAACACCGGCAGCGGGATGAACTGGTTCAGCGTGACGTTGGCGAGCAGGATGCTCGCGGCGTAGAGGGCAATCAGCAGCACGGGCATGCGGCCATTGGCGGAATAGGTCATGGCGTCCTCCGGCCACGGCGACAGAACAGGTCACGGGCCGCCCCAGAGGGTAGCAGAGAGGGCCGCCGCCACTGTGGCCTGTCCTCCTGGCCGTTCTTGCTGGCGCTCGCCCGGAACTGGCTGCTGGTCCTTCCCTGCTGTCCTGGGGAACCCTGGAACCCTTGCCCTTCGCGGCCACCCGAACCGAACGGGTCTGCGTGGTCCTTGGCCTGCTGGGGGCTGTCCTCCAACTGCTGGTCCTGTGGATCAATCTGGGCTGGAACGGTCCAGCGGCGGCATGAGCACCTCGGCGCGCAGGGTGCGGGCCAGCCCCCGGAACTCGGCGTCGTGGGCGGGGCTGGTCCAGGCGGGCGACTGCACCAGCAGCAGCGCCGTGACCTGCGACGGGTCGGGCAGGCCCGCGCCGGGAGCCGTCATGCGCGTCAGCGTCACGCGCGAAAGCACGTCGGGCGCGAGCAGCGGCGCGAGTTCGGTGCGGGTCCGGGCGAGGTCGAAGCCTTCCGCCACCGGCAGCTCGGCGTGCCAGTGGGGATAGAGGCAGGTGTAGTCCCACACCCGCCCCGCCCGCAGGCCCAGCCCCGCCCAGTTGCCGGGGCGCACCCGCGTAGGGTCGCCGCTGAAGCTGGCAAGGTCGTGGTGGCTGTCCACGTTCAGCACGTCCTGGCCGGGCCAGCGCTCCAGCCAGGCCCAGGCGTCCGCGTGCGAGAGGGTCACGGCCGCCGGAAGCCCCCGGTAGGCTTCCAGCGCCTCCCAGCCGGGGTAGAGGGGGAAGTCGTGTTCCAGGGCCGACCAGCCCGGCGCAGTCGGGTCCCGCTTGAGGGCGCGCTCCCACCACGCCCCCAGCCGGTCATGCTCGCGGTCGCGGGTGCCCCAGATAGGCGCGTCGAACACCAGCGGCACGCACCCGCTGAAGGCGTCCCAGTCGATGCTTAGGAGCATGGGAACCCCGGGAGGGAAAGGAAGGGGCAAAGCACGTTCCGAGTATGAGGTGACCTGAGAGCAGGAACAGTGGATTACCGGAGTAACCGGGGACGGGGCCACCCTGAAGTGTTTCCCTTGACTCTCAAGTGGCCTGAGACTTCACACTGGCATGCGGGAGGTGAGGATGAAGCTGCTCTCGATTGGACAGTTCGCGTCCCTGGTCGGCCTCAGCGTCTCCGCCCTGCGGTTCTATGCTGACAGCGGCATTCTCCTGCCCGCCCAGATCGACCAGGACAGCGGTTACCGGTACTACACGCCGGAACAGATTCCGCTCGGCCAGCGGGTCGCCGACCTCCGCAAACTCGATCTGCCCCTAAACGAATTGAACGACCTTCTCAGCGGTTCCCCGGAGCAGGCCACGACCATTCTCGAACGACATGAGCGCCGCCTGGTCGAGCAGTTTCAGAGAAAACGCGAACTGCTGCTGGAGGTGGGGGAACTGCTGAATGGCCGGCGGGTGCTGCCAAGCGTCGAAGTCCGTTACCGCCGCTGGCCGTCGCAGCATGTCCTGAGCCTCACCATGAATGCCGAAGCCGAGAGCTTCAACACCCAGTACCGTCAGAGTGTCTGGGCACTGCACCAGCACGCGCAAACTGCCGGAGTTCGGGTGCAGGGCATGGACTTTGGCCTCTACCACGCGCAGGAATATTTCAGCGGCCCACTCCAGACTGAGGTTTGTCTGCCCGTGGCCGAGCCACTGGGTGGCCAGGGCCGCATCCGCTTCATGACCCTTCCTGACACCCCCGTGGTCTGCGCCCTCCACCGGGACGACTGGCGCACATTCAGCGCCACCTACGCCGCCATCTACCTCGTGGCCAGTCAGGACGGCTATCAACCTGGTTCGTCCTACACCCTGGACACCCCAGACGGTACCGAACTCGGATTCCTGCTGACCTGAACTTTCCTTCCACGACCCGGCACTTCCCTTCCGGAGAGGTTCCTTATGCCCCTGAACGTCACGCCCGACGCACTCCTTTCTGCCCCCTTCAACCTTCAAGCCAGCGAGCTGCCCCCGCTCACCGAAGTCACCGTCACCGCCGAAACGACCGATATCCACGGTGAGGTGTGGCGCTCCTGGGCAAGCTTCAGAACGAGCGATGACGGCCAGCTCGATCTGGCCCACAGTCCTGCCTTGGACGGCAGCTACCAGGGGACCGACCCTTCCGGTCTGATCTGGAGCTTGCGACCTCGCCCTGCCCTGTTCCCGGCGTTCTTCGAGATGCCGCCAGGCGGATATGACCTGACGCTATCCCTCCTGATTGGCGAGCAGGAACAGGACAGGGCGACCACCCGGAGGCTCTCTCGCTGGCCTGATCTTCAGGTGCAGGATGTCCGCGAAAACGGGCTGTACGGTCAACTCTTCATGCCAGCACCCGGACGGGAACTGCGCGGAGCCTGTCTCTGCCTGGGGGGTTCGGAAGGGGGCCTGTATGACACCGTGGCCGCCCTCCTGGCGTCTGAGGGCTTTGTAGTCCTCAACCTGGCCTATTTCGGCGTGCCGGACTCTGGTCTTCCTGCCGATCTGATCAATCTTCCCCTTGAGTATTTCCATGACGCCATCCGCTGGCTGCGCGCCCGGCCTGAAGTGGTAGGCCGCCGCATCGGGGTCACTGGCGCTTCCAAGGGGGCAGAAGCTGCCTTACTCACCGGGTCCATGTTCCCGGAAGAAGTCGGTGCCGTGGCCGCCATCGCTTCTGGCGGCCTGGTCTTTGAGGGCATCGACCGGACCGGGCAGTTCCCAGCAGGTCAGCGGATGTCCTCGTGGTCCCTCGGCGGCGACCCCCTCCCCTACATTCCGTACCGGGCGGACTGGCAGGCGTTCTTCGCCGGACCAGGCCCCTACAACATGACGCCCATTCACCGGGAAGCAGTGGCGCGGGCTTCCAGAGAGGAAATCGGGGCGGCGACCATTCCGGTCGAGAGGATTGCTGGGCCAGTCCTGCTGGTCAGTGGCGGCGAGGACCAGGTCTGGCCTGCCACAGAATTGAGCGAGGTTGCGCAGTTCCAACGTGAACAGGCGGGGTTACCCGTACAGCATCTCGCTGACCCCGCCGCAGGACATTCGCTCAGCCTGCCTGGGCTACCCACCTACGTCTCGGTTCCCTGGACGGCGATGGGCGGTGAGGAGCAGGCCAATGCTCACTTGCAAGCGCTGGCCTGGCAGGCGAGGGTAGAAACGCTCAGTGCGGTCTGGAAGTAGAACCCGTTCCTCGGTCGCGCAGCGGCAAAAGTGACCCTTCCGAGCCTCAGGGCCTCCCAGCCTCCACCGGCGCGGCCCGCCGACTGTGGTCCGGCCTTCAGGCTGTTACACTCTCCCCCACCGCATCGAAATCCAGGCGGGCTGGGGGCGGAAGCCCAGTCGCTCGTTCAGGGCCAGCATGGGCACGTTGGTGCTGGCGTTGTTGGTCCAGATGCTCCGCGCCCCGCGCTGCCGGGCCACTTCCAGCGCGGCCAGCTTTAGCACGAGACCCAGCCCCTGACGGCGGAAGGCGCGGCGGGTGCCGGTCAGGCCGGTGTTCAGGCGGTCCGGGTCGGCGGGGTCGGTGTACAGCTCGGTCAGGGCGGCGACCTCACCGGTCGCGTCCACGGCAAGTAGCACCCCTTCCGCCAGAAACTGCGGATGCTCAACGCGCTGGCGAAACACGTCATAGAGGGTGGGGGTGGCCTCACCGGTGCGGGGCACGTCCTCGCGGGCCTCGGCAAAAGCGGCGTGGTAGGCCCGCCAGGCGGCGTCCTCGCCCCGTTCGGCCACCAGTTCCGCGAGGCTCACCACCCGCAGGCCGTCCGGCAGGCGGGCCGTCCCGGTCCAGGGGGCGGGGTCGAAGGTGCCCAGGTCCAGCACGTTGTCGAAGAAGCGCATGGCCTCGCTGAAGCCGCGCCGGGCCAGAAAGGCCAAGTCACCCGGACGGTCCTCATATGCCCCGGCCAGGACCTCCCGCGCGCCGCGGGCCTTCAGGTGGGCCTCCAGCGCCCCGGCCAGCGCGCGGCCCACCCCCTGCCCCTCCGCCTCCGGCCGCACCATCACCTCGGCCCAGTAGCGGTCGGGGTGGAACATGCCGGGAATCTGGTAGACGGCGGCCTGCCCCACCGCCTGCCCGCCGCGTTCCGCCACCAGTTGGAACAGGTGCGGGCGCAGCGGGTGGGTGCGGAGGTCCCGGACCTCGTGGGCGAGCAGGTCGGCGGTCATGGGGTGCCGCGGGTTGGCCGCGCTGATGACGGCAGCCAGGGCCGGGTAATCCGCCTCGCCCGCCTCCCGCAGGTGGACGGTCAAGGCTGCTCCCCCAGCCGCAGTTCGTAGCGCAGGTGGGTGGGGCCGCGCCGGAAGCCCAGGCTCTGGTTCATGCCCAGCATCGCCACGTTCGGGGGGTCGTTGAAGGTGCGGATCTCGCCGCCACCGGCCGCCGCCAGGGCGCGCATCGCGGCCACCTTGAGCGCCTTGGCGATGCCCCGTCCCCGGTCCTCCCGCCGCACGCCGGTCATGCCGATGTAATAGAACCCGGCGGGATTGCGCCCCAGCGTGGAATAGCCGACGTAGGGGCCGGTGAGGGGATCGTCCAGACCGGGCCGCAGCGCCACGAAGGAGAGTTCGGGCGCGAAGGTGGGGTCTTCCAGTTCCTGCTTCACCCAGGCCTCGAAGGGCCGCCGGGTCAGGGTGTTGCCCATGGGCACGTCCTGAAAGAGCAGCCAGTCGAGTTCCCACAGCCGCCGGTTCCGTTCGGGGTCCGCCGCCAGGTCCGCGACGCTGCGGAGTTCGACGCCATCCGCCGCCACGTCCGCCAGCAGGCCGTCAAAGGCGTTCAGGTCCACCTCGCGCGTGTTGAGGCGCGACTCGTAGCGCTCCCAGGCCACCCGGAAGCCCCGCCGTTCCAGAAAGGCGCGGCCCGGCGCGTGGTGGGGCTGGTCGGTCAGCATCGTCCGCACCTCGCGTGCCCCCCGCGACTGCACCCGCGCGAGCAGTTCGGCATACAGCGCGCTCCCGATGCCCTGCCCCCGCGCCTCGGGGTGAACACTGAGGTTGCCCCAGTAGCGCCACTCCTCGAAGGCGAAATCGTCGTGGCCGACGCGGCCCACGCCCACCACACGCCCGGCCTGTTCCGCGACCGCCTCGGTCAGGAAGAGGTCCGGGTCAGCAGCCTCGTCCCACACCCGCAGCAGGTCGGGTGTGACGGGCCATTCCGGGTCGGCGGCAGACAGGGCGGCGGCGGCCTCCGGGTAGTCGCCGGGTTTGCGGGGCGCGCGAAGCACGAAAGCGGGGTCGGGCATGGCCCCATCCTGAACTGCCGTCCCGCGCCATGCATCGGCCACAGCGCCTACCACCGGGGCCTATCCTGGGGCGCATGAACGAACGCATGAAGCTCCTGCTGATCGTGCCGCACCCCGACGACGAGGTGTACGGCGCGTCGGGCACGCTGATGGACCTGCTGGAGGAGGGGCACCGCTGCGGCCTCGTGACCCTCACGCGCGGCGAGGCGGGGCGCACGCTGGGCCTGTGCGACGGGCCGGAGGAACTCGCCCGGATGCGCGCGGTCGAACTGCGGGCCTGCCTGGACGTGATTGGCCTGCCCACCCACGAGCAACACGAGTTTCCCGACAAGCACCTCGCGGAGCAGCCCCTGGAGGCGCTGGTGGAGGTCGCGCGGGAGGCGATGGGGCGGCACCAACCCGAAATCGTGCTGACCTTTCCGCCCAACGGCAGCAACGGCCACCCCGACCACGTGACCACCCACCGCGCCGTGCGGGCGGCCTGGGAAAGCCTGCCGGAAGGGGAGCGCCCCCGCCTGTGGTACTACGCCAGCGACACGCCCCCCGAAAACGAGGCCCTGCGCGCCGCCTGGCTCTCTCCCAACCTGCGCCGCGACGTGGGCCACCGCGTGAGCCGCAAGCTCCAGGCCATCGCCTGCCACCGCAGCCAGGCCCTCAGCACCGTGGACTTCATCCGCAAGTTCCCCGAGCGCATCACCGAGGAGACGTTCCACGAGGTGGGGGCGGAGGCCTGAAGAAGCAGGCATGACAGATATGAAAAAGAGCCTGGGTTCAACGCCCAGGCTCCTTGCTGCGAGGGGATGATCAGGGCAGCTTCTTCGCCATCTCCAGGTGCCCGGCGACGATAGGCTGCGTCTTGGCGGCGTAGGCCAGGGCCTGGGCATCCTTGCCGATGCTGCGGTAGGTCTGGATCAGCTCCAGGGTCATGCTGTGGCCGCTGACCTGCACCTTCTTGTACATGGCGTCAAAGGCCGCGCCGGAGAGGGTGCTGAGCTTGTTGTATTGCAGGCGCTGGTCGGCCCCCGGCTTGTCGGTCAGGCGCACGCCCTTCATGGCGGCGATGTTGTTCAGTTCGGCCTGGGCCTGGGTATGCGCCGTGATCATCATCTGGGCAAAGGCGCGCACCTGGGCGTTGCTGCTCTTTTGCAGCGCCAGTTGCGAGGTCTGAATCTCGGTGAGGTTGCTCATGGTCATAACTTCCATGAACAGCACGTCGGTGTTGTTGGACACCTGGGCGGTGCTGACGGGACCCATCGGCATCCCGGCCATGCCGCCCGCCTGCGCGGTGGGGAGAACGAGGGCCAGGGCCAGCGCCGGAAGCATCAGTCTTTTTTGCATGGGAAAACCTCCAGAAAGGAACTTCACCCAGCCTGACACTCTGGCCCGCCCGGTAACAACGCTGCGCCTTCATCTGCCCCAGAGCGCCTGTGAAGGAAGCATTGCGGTTCGTGCTACGCGAGCGAGAAGGTACGTTTCCCTACAGCACCCGCCTCAATCTTCCCACTCGCTCACGGGGATGAACTCCACGCCCTCGCCCTGGGTGGCCGTGACGTTGTAGCGGGCGTCGAAGCGCACGACCAGTTCGCCGCGGTCGAAGTGCTGCGGGCTGACGACCGGTTTGCGGAAGATATATCCGCCGTCCTCGTCCACGCCGATGTGCGCGGCCTTGGTGAAGCGGAATTCCACCACGTCGCCGTGCCGCAGGGTGCGGACCCGCACGCGGAAGGTCTGGGCATCCTCCTGCTTCACGTCCGGGTTGCCGGGTTTTTTTCTGCCGAAGAGGTTGAACATGCTTGCTCCTGTGCGCAGTACGCAGGACGCGGTGCGCGGGAAAAGAAGGTTAGGCCGCGCACTGCCTCCCGCGTCCTTCTTTACACCTCTTGCAGCAGCCGCGTCAGCAGGCGCACGTGGTCGGGCCAGCGGTCGAGGCGGACGTGTTCGTGGGCGGCGTGGGCACCGTCGCCGGGGGCACCCAGGCCGTCGAGGGTGGGGGCGATGGGCGCGGTGAAGTTGCCGTCGCTGCCGCCGCCGACCACCTCGCCGCCGACCTCGAAGCCCAGGTCACGGGCGATGGCCTGTGCCTGCGCGAAAAGACGTTCCGTCTGCGGGCCACGCTCGAAGGGGGGACGGTTGAGGCCGCCCTCCACCTCCAGCCGCACCCGCCCGTCCTGGGGCTTCAGGGCGTGGATGGCCGCCGTCACGCGCTCGCCTTCCGCCAGGGTGGAGACGCGCACATCCACGTCCAGCACGCATTCGGCGGGCACCACGTTCACGGCGCTGCCGCCCTGAATCAGACCGACGCTGACGGTGGTGCCCAATTCCGGGTGGGCCAGGGCCTGCACCGCCAGCACGGCGCGGGCGGCCTCGGTAATGGCGCTCGCGCCCTCCTCGGGCTTGTTGCCCGCGTGCGAGGCGACCCCGTGAAAGGTCAGCCGGAAGTCGCCCACGCCCTTGCGGCCCACCTTCAGCGCGTGGCTGTCCGCGACGGGCGGCTCGACGACCAGCACGGCGCGGGCACCCCGGGCGGCGGCCTCGATGGCCTCACGGCTGCTCAGGCTGCCGATTTCCTCATCGGGGGTCAGCAGCACCTGCACGCCGCCGCGCGGCCACCCGCCCTGCGCCGCCTGGTTTCTTAGCGCCCGCAGGGCGTAGAAGGTGCCCACAATCCCGGCCTTCATGTCATAGGTACCGGGGCCGTACACCCGGTCCCCCTCCACCCGGAAGGGCATCTTCTCCAGCGTACTGTGGGGCCAGACGGTATCGGCGTGCATCAGCACCAGCACCGGCCGCTCCGCCCCCCCCTCCTCCACACCGAAGCTGAATTGCCGCGTCCCGCCGGGCAGAGCGCGCGCCCTGGCTCCCAGCTCGCGCGCCCAGCCTTCCACCACATCCATCACGCGACCCACGGCCGCCAGGTCGGTGGAGGGCGACTCGATCTCCACCAGGGCGCGCAGGTCAGCGAGCATGGCCTCAAGGTCAAGCTTCATGCCGCCCATGCTACCCGCCGCTCCTAAGAAAACCGCCCCGCGGGAAAGCGGGGCAGAGAGGAGCGCGGCCGTGGGTCGAGGCTTCAGGCGAGAAGGGCCACCTGCTGCGGGTCGGCCTTGAGGACCGTGCGGCCCTTGAGATACAGGTCATTCAGTGCCTGTGGTCCGAAGATGCGGGCCAGGCGGGTACTTGTGAGTTCAATCGTCCGGCCCGATACCTTCAGGCGAACAATGTCGATGGTTCCGGGCACCCAGGTACAGAGCAGTTCGTGCATGAAGTTCCCCCAGTGAAGGAGCGGAGTGGCAGAGCACGTGCAGGAGGAGGAGGAAAGCCGGAGCTTCAGTAACACCAATGTAGGTTTTTTCTCTCTGGGAAGGGCAAGAAGGGGCACCCCCCACCTTGAGCGAAGGCTCATGAGGCGGCGCGGGGCGGCAGGTTCTTGTCCCTGGAGGAAGCGGGGCACGGCCCTAGCGCACACACCACCAGTTGGCCTGAAGCCGCCGCCCCTGCTCGTAGACCAACCGGCTGTCGTCCCAGGTCGCCTGGAGGTGCGACCGCAGCGCCTCACTCTCGCGGCGGAGTTGCCGCTGGTAGCAGCTCAGGGTACGGGTGTACTGCACGTCCGTGAGTTGGGGCGGGGCGAGGTTCATCGGTGAGCAGCGTAGCAGTGCAGCCCCACGCCTGATGTCCCCCGCCAGGGTGCTCGACAGGCCCCGAATGCGCCCGGTTCTGTGCTTGACTACGCTATGTCACAGCCCCACGTGCCCGGCCCGGAGAGTCTGCTCGCCCTCCAGTTCCCGTCCGACCCGCGCGTCAGCCCCGACGGCCAGTGCGTCGCCTTTGTCCTGTCGCGGGTGGAGGAGGAAGACGCCCAGCGGCCCGACCCCGACTTTGCCCGCCCCCGCTACCGCTCGCACCTCTGGCTGTCGGACGGCGGGGCAGCCCGGCAACTCACGCACGGCGAGGGCCGCGACAGCTCGCCCCGCTGGTCGCCGGATGGGCAGACGCTGGCCTTTGTGCGCGAGGCCGGGGGAGGGGCCGGAAAGCACAAGGGCCAACTCTTCCTGCTGCCGCTGGGGGGCGGTGAGGCGCGGCGGGTCACCTCCTTCCGGAACGGCGTGCAGGACGTGCAGTGGAGTCCCGACGGGCGCTGGGTGTCCTTCCTCAGCACCGGCGACGACGAGGACAAACGCGACGAGCGCGGCGAGGCCCGCGTCATCACCCGCCCGCGCTACCGCTTCAACGGGCGCGACTGGCTGCCCGAACGCCCCGCGCGGCTGTGGCGCTACGACGTGCAGGAAGGCGAGCTGCACGAGTGGCTCGCGCCGGAGGTGGAGGTCACGACCTACGCCTGGTGGCCGGACAGCCGGGGCGTGTTGCTGGTGTCCAGCCCCAGCGAGGAGGACGCCGTGCAGTGGCGGCAGGAGGCGGACACCCTGCTGCTGAGCGGCGAGAGAACCCGCGTCACCCGCTGGAACTCGGCCATCAACACCGTCATTCCCCACCCCGACGGCGTGCGCTTCGCCCTGGTGGGCCGCCCGGAGGGCAAGGGCAGCCCGGAGGACGCGCACCTCTTCCTGGTCGAGGGGGACGGGAGCTGGCGGCGGCTAGACGTGCAGTCGGGTGAGGGGGATTGGGACCGCCCCATCGGCAACGTGGTGGGCGGCGACTGCCACGTGGGGGCCTTCCCCGACCGCCCGGTGTGGCTGGACGGCGAGACGTTGCTGGCCCTGAGTACCGTGGGCGGCAGCTGCGGCCTCTTCCGCGTGGGGCTGGACGGCACGGTGACGCCGCAGGACCACCAGCCCGAGGCGGTCATCTCGGCCTTCACCGCCTCCGGGGGCGGCGTGGCCCTGATTCGTGAGCGGGCCGACCGCTTCCCGGAGGTGGAACTGAACGGTAGGCAGGTCACGCGGCTCCACGAGCGTCTCCCCTTTCCCGCCCGGACCCCGGCGCGCGTGACCTTCGGGAACGAGCTGGGCGAGGGCGAGGGCTGGGTGCTGCTGCCCGGCGGCGAGGGGGCGACCCCCGCCCTGCTGAGCATCCACGGGGGGCCGCACACCGCCTACGGGCACGCCTTCAGCCACGAGTTCCAGCTTTTCGCGGCGCGGGGCTACGGCGTGTGCTACGGCAACCCGCGCGGCAGCGTGGGCTACGGGCAGGCGTGGTCGTCGGATATCTTCGGCCGCTGGGGCACGGTGGACATGGCCGACCTGCTGGCCTTTTTCGACGCCTGCCTCGCAGCTCACGGGCGGCTGGACGGCACCCGCACGGGCGTGATGGGCGGCAGTTACGGCGGCTACATGACCAACTGGATCACCGGGCACACGGACCGTTTTCAGGCCGCCATTACCGACCGCTCCATCTGCAACCTGCTCTCGTTCGGCGGCACCTCCGACATCGGGATGCGTTTCTGGGACGATGAGCTGGGCCTGAACTTCCACCGCAGCGCCGACGCCCTGAGGCTGTGGGACATGAGTCCGCTGAAATACGTGGAGGAGGTCCGCACGCCCACCCTGATCGTCCACTCGGTGCTGGACCATCGCTGCCCCATCGAACAGGCCGAGCAGTGGTACGCGGCGCTGCGCCTGCACGGCGTCCCCGTCCGCTTCGTGCGCTTTCCCGGCGAGGACCACGAACTCAGCCGCTCGGGCAGGCCGGACCGGCGCTTGACGCGGCTGGAGGAGTACCTGGGCTGGCTGGACCAGTGGCTGCAAGTGGCCGAAGGCAAAGGGCAGATGGCGCAGGAAGTCGGCGCGTAAGCGTATAGAGCATTTGTCAAAAAGACCCCCTCACCCCTTGCTCCGCAAGGCCCTCTCCCACCCGGGGAGAGGGTCAAAAAACGAAGCCATCTTGACGACAACTGCTCTCAGCAGCCCAAAGGAAAAGGCCGGGAGATGTATCCCGGCCTTCTGCCATCTGCCTTCCGCGCCTCTTACTCCTCGTCGCGGCGCTTGTTGCCCCAGCCGCGGTCGGCGCGGGCGCGGGGACGGAACTCGCGGTCGCCGGAGCTGTCGCGGTCCTCGCGGGGGCGGAAGCCGCCCTGCCCGCCCTGACCCTGACGGTCATCACGGGGACGGAAGCCGCCTTCCTGGCGGTCGCCACCACGGAAACCGCCACGGTCGCCGCCGCCCTGGTAGCCACCACGGTCTTCACGCGGGCGGAACCCGCCGCCCTGGCGGTCCTCGCGGGGACGGAAGCCGCCACGGTCGCCGCCGCCCTGATAGCCGCCGTCGCGGTCGCCGCGGAAGCCGCCACGGTCGCCACCACCCTGGTAGCCACCACGATCTTCACGGGGACGGAAGCCGCCTTCCTGGCGGTCGCCACCACGGAAGCCGCCACGGTCGCCGCCGCCCTGGTAGCCGCCGCGGTCTTCACGGGGGCGGAACCCGCCGCCCTGGCGGTCCTCGCGGGGACGGAAGCCGCCCCCCTGGCTGCCCTGGCTCTCGCGCAGTTCGCGCATCTCGCGGCGCAGGCCACGGATTTCCTTGCCCTGGGCCTCGAGCATCTCCTTCATCTCGCCCAGCAGTTGCAGCAGGTCGTCGGCGTCGATGTACTCGTCCTCGCCTTCCTCGCCGCCTTCCTCACCCGCGCCCACGTTGCCGCTGTCGAGCGCGGCGAGGTGGCCCTCCTGCTGCGCTTCCTGAGCGTCCAGCACCGGGTCCTCGTCGGGTTCGCCCGCAAGCTCGGGCAGGATATCGCGCAGTTCCTCCGGGGTCTCGTTCGCTTCCGGGTTGTGCTGCCTGGTGTCGTCGGTCATGCTGTTCCTTTCCCTGCGCCCTCTGCGCGTTCTGGGCCACTTGGCCCCCGCGGACGCGCAGGCGTACCCCGCAGTCTATCACTCCGCTTCCTGTGGGGCGCACCGCGCGGCAAGCGGTCACGGTCCCGTCACCCCACACTTCTATACTCGCCTCCATGAAGCGTGCCCTCTCCCTCCTGGTCCTCATGGCAACCGCCACGGCGTGCGCGCAGGGAACGACCCGCGCGGTGAACATCGGCCTGGGCTACATCCCCAACGTGCAGTTCACGCCCTTTTACGTGGCCGACAAACTGGGCTACTACCGCGCCGAGGGGCTGAACGTGAAGTTCCAGCACGGCTACGTCTCCGAGCTGATGCCGCTGCTGCTTCAGGGCAAGCTGGACTTCATTGTGGGCGACCCCGAAGACGCCATCTTCGCCCGCAACCAGGGCGCGCCCGTGAGGTACGTCATGGCGATGTACCAGAAGTCGCCGGTGACGGTCTTCAGCCTCAAGCCGCTGCGCAGCGCCGCCGACCTGAAGGGGCAGACGGTCGGCATTCCGGGCACCTTCGGCAGCAGCTACGCGGCCATCCGCGCCCTGCTGGACAGCGCGAACCTGCAAGAAGGCCGCGACGTGCGCCTGGCCTCCATCGGCTTCACGCAACTCGACGCGGTACGGGCCGGGCGAGTGGACTCGGCCGTGGGCTTCGTGAACAACGAGGTCGTGCAGCTTCGCGCCGCCGGGCAGAAGGTCAACACGCTCGACCTGTCGGGCGCGTACCCGATGGTCGGCGTGGGCCTCATCACGCTGGACAAGACGCTGGGCGGCGACCTGGCCCGCAAGGTGGTCCGCGCCTCCCAGCGGGGCCTGAAGTTCACGGTGGCCGACCCCGCCCGCGCCTTCCAGGTCGCGCAGCCGATCTTCGGCAAGGGCGGCGGCACCCTCGCCATCCTGAACGCCAGCACGCCGCTGATTCAGAGCGCCTACACGCGCGCCAACGGTCTGGGCGCAAGCGACCCCGCCGCCTGGCAAAAGGCCGTGGCCGCCCTCGTCAAACAGGGCAGCCTGCCCGCCGGGATGAAGGCGGAGAACTTCTACACCAACAGCCTGGTCAGCAAGACTGTCCGCTGAGGCACGGCACAAGGAGCACAAGGAAGCGAGGAGGGGCCAGGCCATTCCGGCGTCCCCTCCTCGCTTCCTTGCTGCGGTTTCCCTGGCGTTACTTTCTGTCGCCCTTCCGGTCATCGCCGTTGCGCCCACCCAGGGCCTGACTCACATCAGCGGGGGTCTGGTACTCCTCGTCGGGAAGGGCGTCCAGAGCGGCGCGCACCTCGTCGTCCGCGCCGTTCTTCCCGGCGGCGTCCAACAGGTCCTGCTTGCTGGCCGGGTAGTCCACCCCCTTGAGGTGCTTCTGAAGCTGGATGGGGTTGATGCGTTTCTCGCCGCCGTCCCCGTTGTCCCCGTCGTCCTGGCCGCGTTCGCCACCCTTCGCGTGGTCGCCCCGCTGGCTGCCCTTGTGGTCGCGGTCGGCGTTGCGCCGGTCGTCCTTATCGCCTTTATCGCCGTCCCGGTCGTTCCCGCCGTCCTCGTGGCCGCCCAGGGCTTGGCTCACCTCGGCGGGCGTCTGGTATTCCTCGTCGGGGAGGGCATCCAGAGCCGCGCGCACGTCGTCGTCCGCACCGTTCTTCCCGGCGGCGTCCACCAGGTCCTGCTTGCTGGCGGGGTAGTTCACGCCCTTGAGGTGCTTCTGGAGCTGGATGGGATTGATTTTTGCCATGTCCTGATTATCTGGAGACAGGCGAGAGAATACCGCCCGCCGACCTTCACGGCGGCTTATGCTGCCGCCCGCCTTTTCGTTCATCTCCGCACCGGAGCCGACGCCGGCCCTCAGCTTTCCAGCGGCTCCAGCAGCCCGTTTTCCAGCACGAACGTCAGCGACAGCGTCTGGTAGCCCTGCTGGTCGAACAGCACCGTCACCTTGTCGCCCTCGTAGCGCAGGATCTGGCCCTCACCGAAGGTGGTGTGGGCCACACGGCTGCCGGGGACGAAGGGCACCTCTTCCCCGGCTGTGGCCCCGCTCACCAGCCCCGCGTCACAGTGGTCGCAGTGGTCGCAGGGGGGGCGGTAGCTTTCACCGAAGTAGTTGAGCAGGTACTCGCGGCGGCAGCCCGGCGTGTCGGCATACCCGCGCATCATCTCCAGGCGGGAGCGCTCGTAGGTGCGGCGGTGTTCCTGGGCCAGCGCGGCCTCGGCGGCCACCTCCGGCGTCTCCTGGCCCTCCACGGCGACCACCTGGCCGCCCGGCAGCACCTCCAGCGCGCCGACCTCCTCCAGGCGGCTCACGGCGCTCAGCAGGCGCGTCTGCGACAGGCCGGTTTCCTCGCGCAGCTCGGCGGGGTCCACAGGCTCATCACGCTCCTGGGCGGCCCGCAGCACCTGCTCGACCTGATCGGCGTCCACGAGGGCACTCCCCGCGAAGAAGCGGCGCAGGTTGAGGTCCGCCGGCGTGAAGAAGAGGGTGGCCTGGGCCGGTTCGCCGTCGCGCCCGGCCCGCCCGATTTCCTGGTAGTAGGCGTCGACCGAGCCGGAGATGTCGAGGTGATGCACGAAGCGCACGTTCGGCTTGTCGATGCCCATGCCGAAGGCCGTGGTCGCCACGATCACCGCCAGGTTATCGGCCATGAAGGCGGTCTGCACCTCCTCGCGGGCCGCCGCGGCCATCCCGGCGTGATAGGCCGCGGCCCTCACGCCGCGTTCCCGCAGGTCGTGCGCGACCTCCTCCGCGCCCTTGCGGGTCGCCGCGTAGACGATGCCCGGCCCCTGGGCCTGGGCGACCTCCTCCAGCAGGGCCGCGCGCTTGGTGCCCGCGTCCTCGAACAGCCGCACGGCGAGGTGGATGCCAGGACGGTCGAAGCCGCGGACCAGCACGCGGGCGTCGCGCATGCCCAGCCGCTCGACAATCTCGGCGCGCACGGGCGGCGCGGCGGTGGCGGTGAGGGCCAGCACGGTGGGATGCCCCAGCGCCTCCACCACCCCCCCGAGCCGCAGGTAGTCGGGCCGGAAGTCGTGGCCCCACTCGCTGACACAGTGGGCCTCGTCCACCACGAACAGCGAGGGTCCCGCCGCCCGCAGGCGTTCCAGCGTTTCCGGGTTGCTGAGCTGCTCGGGGGCCAGGAACAGGAACTCCAGATCACCCTCCTCCAGCGCCTCCCAGGTCGCGTCGCGGTCGCCGGGGCGAACGGTCGAATTGATCAGGGCCGCCTGACCGGGCACGCCCTCCTCCAACGCCTCCACCTGGTCGCGTTGCAGGGCGATCAGGGGCGAGACGACCACCGTCGGCCCGTCCAGCGACAGCGCCGCGATCTGGTAGATGGCCGACTTGCCGCTGCCGGTGGGCATGATGGCGAGGGTGTCGTGGCCGCGCAGCACGGACTGGATGGCTTCCTTCTGCGCGTCGTGGAGCTGATCGTACCCGAAGACCTCGCGGGCAATCTTCTGCGCCCGCTGCATGTCCTTGGTGGGTCTGGTGGCCCTGCCCCCGGCGGGCGGGGAGGGCGGGACGCGGGCCGCGGTGGCCCGAGCAGGTCGGACCTCAGCCTCCACCCCTCCAGCTCTGGCCGGGTGGGGGCGGGGTGTTCGCGGTGCAGGGGCGGGGGCCGGGGCGGCCACGCGGGGTTCCACTGCTTTCACTGTGGCGGCCTGGGCGTCGGTCGGCTCGGGTTCCGCAGAGGGAAGCTCAACTCGGATGCGCCGGGGGGCCGGGCGCGTCGTCCGCCGCCCACCTCCGGCCGTTTTGCCCGTGGCAGGTTCGGCCGCGCCGGGCAGGGCCGCCGGGGAAGCAACGGGAAGAGGTTGCGCTGCTTTGGAGGCGGATCGCCTGATCTTGGGACTTCTGGGCATGGGGATTTCCTTTTCCGGATGGCCGCTCTCCTACCCTCACCGGACAGATGAAGGCAGGAACAGGCACCACGGCAGAACGGCAGTCTGGCAGCCGCACCGGGGCGAACTCCCCCAACACCACAAAGGGGCATTTAACTTACGGTGGGTTCTCCCTCGCGGCGGGTGAATGTTTCTTCAGGTTCGGTCCCCTTCACAGCCAGCGGCGCTTGCGGCTGAACCACAGCAGCAGCGCGGAAATCAGCACCAGCAGCACCAGGACCACCTCGAAGCCGTGCCACCCGGTCTTCTGGAAGGTGGAATCGAAGTTCATGCCGAAGACCCCCGCGACCAGTGCCCACAGGCCCATCAGCACGGTGGCGATGGTCAGCACCCGCATGGTGTCGTTGGTGCGCTGGCCCAGGCTGGACATGTACAGGTCGAACGACCCCAGGACCGCTTCCCGCACGCCCTCGACCGACGTGACCGCCCGCTCGAAGCGTTCCTCCAGGGCATCGAAGTACGCGGCGGCCTCGGGATCGGCCAGCGCCTTGAAATCCGGGCGGCTGAGGGTGCTGTATACGTCGCGGTGTTCGGCCAGCAGGCGGCGCAGCTCGCTGACCCGGCGGCGGGCTTGCACCAGGTCACTCAGGAACTCCCGGCCGGAGGGCTGGCGCAAGATGGCCTCGTCGAGCCGGTCGAGGCGGCCTTCCAGGGTTTCTGCCTCGTGCAGGAAGCTGTTCAGGTGCCAGTTGAGCAGCGCGGCCAGAAACGCCTCCGCCTTGAGCCGCCCCACCTGGCCGTTGCCCCGCTGCTGCTGCGCGAATTCCTCCACGAAACCCACATTCTCCGGATGCACCGTCAGCAGGTAGTTGGGGCCGACCACGATATTCAGCTCGTCCCCGTGCAGCCGCCCGTTCTGCTCGCGCACGGCCCGCACGTCCACGCGGAAGGTTTCGCCGTAGCTGTCCACCCGTGGCTGGGGGGCCGGATCCGCCAGGTCCTGCACCGCCCGCTGATCCAGGCCCAGCAGCTCGGCCACGCTTTTCAGCTCCCCCGCCCGCTGCCCCGGCACATCCACCCACAGAAGCTGGTCCTCGCCCAGCCCCGCCACCAGCCCCGCGCTGAGCTGCACCTCCCGGTCCTCGCCCCCCGCATCGAACAGCGTGACGCTCATGCCGGGGTCGCCGCCCCCACCCTCACGGGAAGGCGCTTGGGCCGCCGGGGACACGGCGGGTCCGGTTCCAGTCAGGCCGGGGGAAGTGGTGGGCATTCACACATTCTGCTGCTCACCCCATGGGGCCTGTATGTGGGGCCGGGCAGGAGAGCCTTTACGGGAAAGAGGGGCCGCTGGGGGAGGTTCCCGCCTGCCTCCGGGCACTGTGAACGCCAGCCGCTCTCGCCCCGTTCGCCCCGCGGTCAGCTCCCCTAAGCAAGGTGGCCTAGCGGGGGCATCCCCGCTTCCTCACGGCCCCCTCACCTGCTACGGTAGGGGCAACACCGGAAGGAGGTGCTGTGCATGACCGACAACAACATTGTCCGCCTGAACGCGACCGAACGAGGAACTCTCGCCCCCGCCCTGAGGAGTCAGCGTGCCGCACCCCACCCCTTCCCCTTCTTCCCATCTCGCGCCCCAGCCCTGCGCGCCTAGCGCCCCCAGAGGGCATCCTTGAGGGCTGGCCGCTCCGGCTGGCCCGCCGATGAACTGGCCGACGAGGACACCTTTGAGCGCCGCCGCAAGACCCGGACCCGCCGGCCGCAGGGCCGCAGGCGACTGGAAGACCTGACCGCGGGCGAGACGGGCACGCCGCCCGAGGGCGTGATTCGCTTCCTGCTGGACCGGGGCCACATCACCGAGGTGGTGGCCGAACTCAAGAGCGGCAAGGAGGCCACGGCCTACGTGGCGCGCGGACCGCGCGGCAGCGTCCTGCTGAAGCTCTACCGCGATCTGGAGGCCCGCTCCTTCAAGCAGGACGGCGTGTACCGCGAGGGCCAGGTGATTCTGGACAAACGCGCCGCGCGGGCGATGCAGGCCCGCAGCCGCAAGGGCCTGGAGATGCTTCAGGCGGGCTGGGTCTGCGCCGAGTACGCCCACCTGTGGCACCTGTGGCGCGCAGGCCTGAACGTCCCCGAGCCGCTGGTCGGCCCCGAACCCACCGAGTACGGCCAGACCGTCCCCGCTGTCCTGATGCGCCTGATCGGCAGCGAGGACCACCCCGCCCCCCGCCTGAGCGACGCCCGCCTCAGCCCGGCAGAGGCCCACAGCGCCTGGCAACAGGCTGTGCAGGGCATGGCCGACCTGCTGCGGCTGGGCTACGCCCACGGCGACTACAGCACCTACAACCTCTTGTGGTGGGAGAACACCGTGATCCTTATCGATTTTCCGCAGCTCACGACCCGGCAGAACCCCAACTTCCAGCAACTCCTGCGCCGCGACGCCGAGAGCCTCGCCACCAGCTTCCGCCGGCACGGCCTCACCGAGAGTGGCGAACAGACCCTGCGCGAGGTGCAGCGCCGCGCGGCGGGACCGGGACCGACCCCGCGGGTGCTGCTGCCCTGAGAGCGGTCAGCGGTCAGCCGTCACCAAAAGCTCTTTTCGCTGATCGCTAACGGCTGATACGGATTCCGATTGAAGGGTGTTGAAAACACCCGGAAATCCGACCGGAGGGAGAAGGAAAAATGACGGATTTCGGGAGATGGATGAACAGGCGGTGCCCTTCTGACTGTTCAGGAATCGGACGGAATCCGTATGCTCGCTCTAAGCTTCCCCCATGCGCGCCCTCGAAACCTGCCTGTATGTGGACGACCTGGACCGGGCCGAGACCTTCTATTCGGAGGTGCTCGGCCTGGCGCTGTACGGCAAGGTGGCGGGGCGGCACCTCTTTTACCGGCTGGAAGGGGGCATGCTGCTGATCTTCGACCCGCGCGCGAGTGCCCAGCCGGGCGACGTGCCCCCGCACGCGGGCAAGCCGGGCGGTCACGCCTGCCTGGGCATCGCGCGCGAGGAGACGGACACCTGGCAGGCTCGGCTCACGGGGCACGGCCTTACGGTCACGCGCTACGCCTGGGGCGACCGGGGAGAGAGCCTGTACTTCATGGACCCCGCCGGAAACGTGCTGGAACTCGCGCCCGCGAGCATCTGGGGTCTTCCGGGCTGACCGCACCGGGGCAGCAGAACGCCCCCAGCCGGGCAGGCGGGGGCGAACAGGGAGAGCGGAGCGGCCTCAGCCGTTGCAGCGGCCCTCGGGAACGGCGGTGGGGTTGCTCACCGTCACGTTGCCCCCAGCATCCACCGCGAGGTCGAAGTTGAGCCTGAGCTGGAAATTGTCGGCCGGTCCCTGGCTGATGAGGCGGACATTCACCGTCCCGCTGGCCGAGGCGGGAAGCACCATCGGCGCGAAATCGAGGTTGGCCTTGCCGTTGAGCTGCGCCCGGTAGAGCCGCCCCGAGGCCGCGCTGCCGCCGAAGTTCTGCAAGTTGACGTGCAGTTTCGCGGTCGTGCCCGAGGTGTCCGTGTCAATCTGCCCGACGACATGCACGTTGCCGCTCAGCGTCACTGTCTCCGAGGCGACGCAGGGGTTGGGAACGGTCAGCGTGAGCGGCACACTCAGGTTGACGTTGCTGCGTTCTGCCGAGGCGACCCCCAGCAGGCCAAGAGCCGCCAGCATCATGAACTTCTTCATGGGATTCCTCCTGAACCTCATCCCGGATACGAACTTGCTCCGGTTTCCGAACCGCCGGCGCTTTCCCGGAAGGTCCTCCCTCTCCGTTATTCCGTATTCTTGGTTCTCACTGCGTCGGTCGCTTCCCGCAAAAGGGGGGCAACCTGGTACGACGGCAGGCCAGGCGAGACTCGCGGCGAATTGTCCGGAATTCCAGAAACCAAGCTAGCCCCGTCCCTGCGCTCCCCGGATGACACGCCGGGCAAGGCGTGCCCTCCCCTTCCCTCATGGGGGCGTCAGGCAGGGCCAGGGCTGGCCGCTACTCTGGAGGCATGAAACGCCCCCTGAAGTTCCTCCTCGCCCTGCTTCCCTTCCTGCTCGTGTCGAGCGCGGCCCGGCGACGGCAGGAAGAACAGCGTGAGCGCTAAGCCCTGGCGCTCGGTGCTGTACGTGCCGGGCGACAAACCGCGCGCGGTGGACAAGGCCCGCACGCTGGGCGCGGACGCGGTGATTCTGGACCTGGAGGACGCCGTGGCCCCCGAACACAAGGATGCGGCGCGGGAGAACGTGCGGGCGGCGCTGCAAAGCCGCTGGCCCTGCCCCGTTCTGGTGCGCGTGAACGGCCTGGGCACACCCTGGGAACACGCCGACCGCGAGATGTCGCTGCTGGCCGGGGTCGACGGCCTGGTGCTGCCCAAGGTGGAGGACGCCCGCACCGTGCGCGAACTGCACCTGCGGGTGCCGCTGTGGGCGATGATCGAGACGCCCTCCGGCGTGCTGCACGCGCCGGAAATCGCGGCGGTGCCGGGCGTGGCCGGGCTGCTCGTGGGCGCGAACGACCTCGCGCGGGCGCTGCGGACCCGCCCGCACCCCGAGCGCCTGCCGCTGCTGCACGCGCTGTCGGCGGTGGTGCTGGCGGCGCGTGCGGCGGGCAAGGTGCCGCTCGACGCCGTCTTCAACGACGTGCGCGACCCGGAAGGCTTCGCCCGCGAGTGCGCGCAGGGCCGCACGCTGGGCTTTGCCGGGAAAACGGTGATTCATCCGGGGCAGGTGGAGGCTGCCAACGCCGCCTTTGGCGTGACGGACGCGGGGGCGCAGGAGGCCCGCGCCCTGCTGGCCGCCTGGGAGGAGGCGCGGGCAGAAGGCAAAAGCGTGGCGACCTACCGGGGCGCACTGGTGGAACAGATGCACGTGGATGAGGCGCGGGAAGTGCTGGACCTGTGGGAGGCAACGCGCCAGGACAGCACACTCTGACGAAGCCGGCTGAGGGGTTGACCCGGCGAGTGCGGCCAGCCGCGGCACCCCGTCACGCTCTGGCCTAAGCTAGAAGTATTACCCGGGTACTATTGCTTTCCAGTTTTTACCCGGATAATATTCCGACATGGATGACCTGACCTACACGGCCTTCCGCGGTGCCTCGCGGCTGTTCCGCGGTTCGCTGCGCGACCTGCTGATCCATCTCAAAACGCAGCAGAACACCCCCGACCCCACCTCTCCCCTGCTGCTGTTCGAGGACTGGAGCGGGCGGCAGGTGGACTTCGACCTGCGCGGCACCCTGAAGGAGGTGCTGGAGCGGTCCGCACCCACCCGCAAGGCGGGACCGGGCCGCCCGCGCCTGGGCGTCGTCTCGCGCGAGGTATCGCTGCTGCCGCGCCACTGGGAATGGCTGGAAACGCAACGGGGCGGGGCTTCCGCGGCCCTGCGCCGCCTGGTGGACGAGGCACGCAGGGTGAATCCCGACCAGGAGCGCGTGCGGCAGGCCCAGGCTGCCGCCGGAGGCTTCATGACCGTGATGGCAGGCGACCAGCCCGGCTTCGAGGAGGCCACCCGCGCCCTGTACGCCCGCGACGAGGCCGCCTTCGCCGCCCATACCGCCACCTGGCCTGCAGAGATTCGCGCCCACGCCCGGCAGCTCGCAGACCCGGCCTTCCCCACAGACAGCCCACCGGACAGCGGGCAGGTAGAGGCGCGGGGGGACTGAGGCGCTGGCCCTCCCAGCCGTCACGGAATTGGGACTGCTTAGAGCATTTGTCGTAAGATGGCTGTTTTTTTGGACCCTCTCCCCTTGCGGGAGAGGGCCTTGCGAAGCAAGGGGAGAGGGGTTCTTTTTACGTCAAATGCTCAGGTGGCCTCCGCTGTCTTCCTTCTCCCACTGGTCCGGTGGAACAGGTTCACTCCCTGTTCCACCCGAACCCATATGAGAGGAGCCTATTCCCTCCGTCTCCCCGCTTGATTTATTTTAATAAAGCGCTTTACTCTGACTAAGGCATGATTCTGACCGACCGTGAACGCGAACTGCTCGCGCTGATTCGTGAGACGCCCCTCGCCACGCCCGAGGACCTCGCCCGCCGCCTGGGCACCACGCGGGCAGCGGTCAATGTGCATGTCAGCAACCTCATGCGCAAGGGCGCGCTGTTGGGGCGGGGCTATGTGGTCGCGCCGGAGGGGCAGGGACGGGTGGTGGTGGTCGGGGGCGCGAACGTGGATGTGAAGGCCCGGACCCTCGCGCCCGCCGTGCCCGGCACCAGCAACCCCGGCCGGACCACCCAGGCGGCGGGCGGAGTGGCCCGCAACATCGCGGAGAACCTGGCACGGCTGGGGGTCCAGACCAGCCTGATCGCGGCGGTGGGCCGGGACGCGCCCGCCGACCTGCTGCTGCGACAGACCGGGGACGCCGGGGTGGACCTGCGGGCCACGCTGCGCCTCGACCAGCCCACCGGCACCTACACCGCCGTGCTGGACACCAGCGGCGAACTCCTGATCGCGGTGGCCGCCATGCAGATCATGGAAGCCCTCTCCCCCGCCGTCCTGAGCGAGCGCCGGGGCGTGTTGCGCGGCGCGGCGTGGGTGGTCGCGGACGGCAACCTGAGTGCCGAGACCCTCGCGCACCTGCTCGCCCTCTGCGCGGAAGCGAACGTGCCCGCCGTCTTCGAGCCGGTCAGCGTTCCCAAGGCGGTCCGGCTGCTTCCCGCCCTGGGCGCGGGCCAGGTGCCCCACACCGTCACGCCCAACGTGGCGGAACTGGGCGCACTGGTGGGCTGCGACGTGCCCGATACCCCGGACGCCCTGCGCGACGCCTGCGCCGAACTGCACGCGCGGGGCATCCGGACCGTGTGGGTGCGGCGGGGCACGCGGGGCAGCCTGCTCTCCGGCCCTGAGGGCGTCACCGAACTGCCCGCGCAGCCGGCCCGCGTCACGGACGTGACGGGCGCAGGCGACGCCATGCTCGCCGCCTACCTCGCCGCCCTGCTCGCCGGGGAGCCGCCCGCCGAGGCCGCCCGGCACGGTCACGCCGCCGCCGCCCTGACTGTCGAGAGCGCCGAGGCCGTCGCCCCCACCCTCACGCCCGGCGCGCTGCGGGCACGGCTGGCAGGCCCGCAGCCCTGACGGGTCCGCCCTCCGTTCCCACCCCCAACCCCCAAAGGAGTCCTCATGTCTACCTCCATCCGCCCCGAAGTCGCTCAACTCCTGGACCTCCACCCCGAGGTCGCCGCCGCGCTCGCCGCCGGGCAACCCGTGGTGGCCCTGGAAAGCACCATCATCAGCCACGGGATGCCCTATCCGCAGAACGTGGAGATGGCGCGCGGCGTGGAGGCTGTGGTGCGCGAGAACGGCGCGACGCCCGCGACCATCGCCGTGCTGGGTGGCCGCCTCAAGGTGGGCCTCACCCCGGAGGAGCTGGAGTTGCTCGCCACCGACCAGGGCGTGCAGAAGATCAGCACCCGTGACCTCCCCTTTACCGTCGCGCTGGGCGGACACGGGGCGACCACGGTGGCCTCCACCATGCGGATCACCTCGCTGGCAGGCATCCGCGTCTTTGCGACGGGCGGCACCGGCGGCGTCCACCGGGGCGCGGGCGAGAGCATGGACATCAGCGCCGACCTCACCGAACTCGCCCGCACCGATGTATGCGTGGTCAGCGCCGGGGTCAAGAGCATCCTCGACATCGGCCTGACGCTGGAGGTGCTCGAAACCCAGGGCGTGCCCGCCCTCACGCTGGGCAGCGAGGAGTTCCCGGCCTTCTATTCGCGCCAGAGCGGCTTCCCCTCGCCCCTCACCGTGCAGACCGAGGCGGAAGCGGCCCGCGTGCTGCACGCCAAATGGACGCTGGGCCTGACCGGCGGCGTGCTGCTCGCCAACCCCATTCCCGCAGAGGCCGAGATTCCCGCCGCCGAGATTACCCCCCACATCGAGCAGGCCCTGCGCGATATGGACGCCCTGGGCCTGACCGGCAAGGCCACCACGCCCTACCTGCTGGGCCGCCTGGTCGAGATCACGGGGGGCCGCAGCCTCGCCGCGAACATCGCCCTGGTGCGGCACAACGCGGCGGTGGCGGCGCGGGTGGCCAGCGCCTACGCCGCTCTCCAGAGCTGAAGCGGCCACGAGAAGTGCCCCCTCGACCACCGGGGGCACTTTTTTTCGCATAACCGGGCTTACACCGGGCGCGGCGAGTCGAGCTGGCGGCCCTCACCGCGTTCCTCGGCAGCGACCTCGGGGAGCAGGTCGGGCAGGTTCTCCCCGTTCAGGGCGCGCTGGAGACGGTCGCGGTCGAGCGCATTCTCGCTGCGGGCGATCACCAGCGCGGCCACCCCGTTGCCCACGAAGTTGGTCAGCGCGCGCGCCTCGCTCATGAAGCGGTCGATACCCAGGATCAGCGCGAGGCCCGCGACGGGAACGTGGCCCACCGCGCTGAGGGTCGCGGCCAGCGTGATAAAGCCGCTGCCGGTCACGCCCGCCGCACCCTTGGAGGTCAGCAGCAGCACGCCGAGGACGCCGAGTTGCTGCCCCAGCGAGAGGTGCGTGTTGGTGGCCTGCGCGATAAAGAGGGTCGCCATCGTCAGGTAGATGCTGGTGCCGTCGAGGTTGAAGGAGTACCCCGCAGGCACCACCAGCCCCACCACACTGCGGTTGGCCCCGGCGTGTTCCAGCTTGGTAATCAGGCGCGGCAGGGCGCTCTCGCTGGAGGAGGTGCCCAGCACGAGCAGCAGTTCTTCCTTGATGTAGCGGATGAACTTCAGGACGGAGAAGCCCGCGAGGCGCGCGATCAGGCCCAGCACCCCGAACACGAACAGCAGGCAGGTGAGGTAAAAGGCCAGCATCAGGGAGCCGAGCTGCGCCAGCGTCCCCACGCCGTACTTGCCGATGGTAAAGGCCATCGCGCCGAACGCGCCGATGGGGGCCAGCCGCATCACGAAGCCCAGAATCACGAAGACCGCGCTGTTGACGGCCTCGATGCCCGCTAGGACCGTCTCGCCCACCCGGCCTATCCGCAGCAGCGCGAAGCCGAACAGCACCGCCACCAGTAGCACCTGCAGCAGGTCACTCTGGGTAAAGGCACTCACCAGCGTGTCGGGGATGATGTGCAGGATGAAGTCGGAGACACTCTGCTCCCCGGCGGCCTGGGTGTATTTGCTGATCGCGCTGGCGTCCAGGCTGGCCGGGTCGACGTTCATGCCGTGGCCGGGCCGCAGGACATTGGCGACCACCAGGCCGATAACCAGCGCGAAGGTCGTGACCACCTCGAAGTAGATCAGCGCCTTGCCCCCCACACGCCCGACCTTGCGGGTGTCGCGCATATGGGCGATGCCGCTGACCACCGTGGCGAAGATGATCGGCGCGATCAGCATCTTGATCAGCTTGATGAACCCGTCGCCCA
The DNA here is from genome assembly GCF_039545055.1 of Deinococcus carri. NCBI lineage: Bacteria > Thermotogati > Deinococcota > Deinococci > Deinococcales > Deinococcaceae > Deinococcus > Deinococcus carri. The sequence continues at coordinate 37,147 of NZ_BAABRP010000013.1, read as the reverse complement.
GCGGCTTGAGGCCCTCGCCGAGGGACGGAAAGAGAAAGCCCACCAGGATGCCCAGCACGATGGCGATGAGCACCTGGACGTACAGGCTGCGGAAGATTCTGGGCATGGCTGCACCTCACGGAAAGGGAGACGAAAGGCCGGATCTGCCGGTCCGCGCGCAGGGCTGGGCGCACCGGAAAGGGAGACGGGGAAGGTTGAGGCAGGGGTCTGCGCCGACATGCTGCCGCAACGCCGGATCAGGGCACCGACGCGCCCCTTCATCGAACCTTTAAGAAGGGAAACCGCTGCGGCAGGAGCGGGAAAATCTTTCCCCTCACCGCCCCTTATTGTCGGCAGCGTGAACGAAATTGCAGGGCGGGAGGCGGGGGTCTGCCAGACTGACGCCAGTGTTCCTGCGCCCCGCCCCCACGTCCGTCCCCGACCGCGTGTCCAGCCTGGCGCGCGAGGTGGCGCTGCCGCACACGCCCCGGCTGCTGCGGGTGCAGTCCCGGCTGTTTCTCTCGATTGCCGCCGCCTTTCTGCTGCTGGCGCTGCCGCTGGCCCTGCTGGCGACCGCCACCCTGCGCGGCGCAATTCACCGCACCTACGCCGACCGGGCGCTGCGCGAGTCGCGCCTGATCGCCACCCTGCCCCCCGTGCGGGCCGCGCTGGAAGGGGACGCGCAGGCCCACGCCGGGCTGAACGGGCTGGTCAACGGATACCGCGCGCTGCTGGGGGCCGACTACGTGGTCGTGACGGACCGGGCCACCCGGCGGCTGACCCACCCCAACCCCGCCCGGCTGGGCGAGCCGATGGTCGGTGGCGACTTCCAGAGCTTCCTGCTGGGCCGCAGCGTCACCGAGACGGTGGAGGGCACCCTGGGCCGCTCGGTGCGGGCCAAGGTGCCGGTTCTCGCCGGGGACAGCGCCGGGAACACCAGGGTCCTCGGCCTCGTCAGCGTGGGCTTTTTGCTGCCGCGCCTGGGCGACGTGTTTCAGGCGGTGGTGCGGGTGGCGCTGCCCTGGTACGTGGGGGCGCTGGCGCTGGCGCTGCTGCTGGCGTCCATGCTGGCCCGGCGGGTGCGGCGCGAGATGCTGGACCTCGAACCCGAGCAGATCGCGGGCGGGTTGCTGCACTACCGGACGGTCCTGAACGCCCTGGAAGAAGGCGTGCTGGTGGTGCGGGGCGGGCAGGTGCACGTGATGAATCCCCAGGCCCGCGCCCTGCTCGGCGTGGGCGGGAACGCGGCGGACACGTTGCCGGTGCCCCTCACGCGCCTGCTGCCCGCCACCGTGCTGGACGGCCCCGGCCCCGAATCCCCCGTCCCCGTGACGGTGCGCGACCGCCCCCTGCTGGTCGGCGTGCGGCCCACCCCCGACGGCGCGCAGGTGGTGACGCTGCGCGACCTGGCCCGCATGCGCGCCCTGGCCGACGAGCTGACCCAGGCGCAGCGCTATGCCGACCTGCTACGCGCCCAGACCCACGAGTTCACCAACCGGCTGCACACCCTGGCGGGCCTGCTGCACCTCGGGGAGACGCGGGAGGCCCTGAAGCTGATCTACGCGCAGTCGGACCGGCACGCCGCGCACGCCGACGCCGTGCGGGCGCTGCGCCACGTGCGCCTCGCCGCCCTGGTGCTGGGCAAGTACGAGCGGGCCGCCGAGCTGGGCCTGACCCTCACCCTCGATCCCCTCACCGCGCTGCCGGACCACCTGCCGCCCGGTGTGCTGGACCTGATCGAGCTGGGCGCAGGGAACCTGCTGGAAAACGCCTTCGAGGCGCTGGACGGTGGGCCGGGCGGCGAGGTGTGCCTGCTGATCGCCCACGACCCCGAGGGGCTGGTCGTGGAGGTGCGCGACAGCGGCCCCGGCGTGCCCGCCCACCTTGCCGCCACCCTCACCCAGCGGGGCGTGAGCAGCAAGGGACCGGGGCGCGGCGTGGGCCTCGCGCTGGTGCAGGCGCGCGCGGACGCCCTGGGGGCGACCCTCATGCACGACCGGGTGCCGGACCTGGGCGGCCGCCCCTGGACCCGCTTTACCCTGGAGATCCCGCTATGACGCCCATCCGCACCCTGATCGTCGAGGACGACCCCCGCATCGCCGCGCTGCACCGGGGTCTGCTGGAAGGGGCCGGGGACTTCGAGGTGCTGGGCACGGCGGAGACGCTGCGGGTGGCGCGGGCGATGGCGGGCACGCTGCACCCCGACCTGCTGCTGCTCGACGTGTACCTGCCCGACGGGCGCGGGCTGGACCTGCTGCGCGAGTGGCGTGCCCGCGCCGAGCGGGTGGACGCCATTCTGCTCACCGCCGCCAGCGACATTCCCAGCGTGCAGGACGCGCTGGCGCTGGGAGCCGCCGACTACCTGGTGAAACCCTGCACGCCCGAACGCTTCGCCCTGGCCCTCGACCGCGTGCGCGAACGCGCGGCCCTGTGGGGGCAGGACGCCGTGCGGCAGGGGCACCTCGACGCGCTGTTTACCCGGCCCCCCGCGCCCGCCTCCGGTCTGGACCCCGGGACCCTCCACCGCGTCCGCGCGGCCCTGCGCGGCGGGGCGTACAGCGCCAGCGAGATCGGGCAGGCCCTGGGCCTCAGCCGCGTCACCGCCTGGCGCTACCTCGAACATCTGGTGGAGGCGGGCGAGGCCCGCGCCGAGCCGGACGCGCGGGGCATCGGCCGACCCGTGAAACGCTACCGGCGGGCATGATGGAGGCAGGCTGTCCCTGCAACGGGAACGCGGCGCAATAGGCACGGGAGGCGGGTGGTACGCTCGGGGGTGGTTATGGACTCTTATGACGTGTTGGTGATTGGCGGCGGCCCCGCCGGGTACGTGGCCGCGATTCGCGCCGCGCAACTGGGCTTCCGGGTGGCCTGCGTGGACGCCTTCGAGCGCAACGGCAAGGCCTCGCTGGGCGGCACCTGCCTGAACGTGGGCTGCATTCCCAGCAAGGCGATGCTGGATTCCAGCGAGAAGTTCGAGATGATCACGCACGAGGCGGCCGACCACGGGATTGAGGTGGACGGCGCGCGCGTGGACCTGGGCCGGATGCTGAGCCGCAAGGAAAGCGTGGTGGACAAGCTCACGGGCGGCATCGCCTACCTGTTCAAGAAGAACAAGATCACCAGCTTCCACGGCCTCGGGCGTCTGGTGCGCCAGGATGGGGACGGCTGGATCGTGGACGCGGCAGGCACCGAGGTTCGCGCCAAGAACGTGATCGTGGCAACCGGCAGCCAGCCCCGCGCCCTGCCCCTCGCGCCGTTCGGCGGGAACATCGTGGAGAACAGCGGCGCGCTGGCCTTCGAGCAGGTGCCCGGCAAGCTCGGTGTGATCGGCGCGGGCGTGATCGGTGTCGAACTCGGCAGCGTGTGGCGTCGCCTGGGCGCGCAGGTGACCATCCTGGAGGCCCTCCCCGGCTTCCTGCTGGCCGCCGACGACGCGGTGAGCAAGGAGGCCCTCAAGCAGTTCCAGAAGCAGGGCCTGGACTTCCACTTCGGGGTCAAGATCACGGACGTGAAGCAGGACGAATCGGGCGTGACCGTCACCTACGAGGAAAAGGGCAACGCCGTGACCGCCAGCTTCGACAAGTTGATCGTGTCCATCGGGCGCGTGCCCAACACACAGGGCCTGGGCGCGGAGGCGGTGGGCCTCAACCTCGATGAACGCGGCTTCGTGAAGGTGGACGCGCACTACCGCACCAACCTCCCCGGCATCTACGCCATCGGGGACGTGGTGGGCGGCGCAATGCTGGCCCATAAGGCCGAGGAGGAGGGCGTGGCGGTGGCCGAGCTGATCGCCGGGCAGGCCGGACACGTCAATTACGACGTGATTCCCTGGGTGATCTACACCAGCCCCGAGATCGCCTGGGCGGGCCTCACCGAGAAGGGGGCCAAGGAACAGGGCCTCAAGGTCAAGACCGGCCAATTCCCCTTCAGCGCCAACGGGCGCGCGCTGGGCCACGGCGACTCCCGCGGCTTCGTGAAGGTCGTCGCCGACGCCGACACCGACCGGATTCTGGGCATCCACATGGTCGGCCCCAACGTCTCCGAGCTGATCGGGGAGGCCGTGGGCATGATGGAGTTCGGCGGCAGCGCCGAGGACCTGGGCCGCACCGTTCACGCCCACCCCACCCTCAGCGAGGTGGTCAAGGAAGCCGCCCTGGCAACCGACAAGCGCGCGCTGCATATGTAAGGAGCGGGCAGCTTTCAGTGGTCAGCAAAAAGAGTGGGCGGGAGAGCTTCGGCCTCCCGCCTCTCGCTTTTGTCCTCATACGGATTCCGTCTGTTCCGTTGACCCATCGGAACAGAGCCGATGGGCAAGCTCCACGTCCGGAACCCGTTTTTCTCCCACTCGCTCTGCTTGGATGGAATCACTGCGTCAACGATTCCATCCGAGTCCGTCTCAGGCGGGCTGCTCCGCGTCCAGCGCCCGCACCCGCCGCGTCGCCTCCGCGAGGATGGTCTGCACGTCCCCCGGCGTCTGCGCCTCCACATAGACTCGCACCACCGGCTCGGTGCCGGAAGCCCGGAACATGGCCGATGCGCCGCCTGCCAGCAGCAGCTTCACGCCGTCGGTGGTCTTCACGCCCTCCACCGGGTGTCCGGCGACCTCGGTGTATGTCTGGGCCTGCGTGAGCAGGGCGTTCTTGTCGAAGGCGGGGCTGAGGTGCAGGTCGCCCCGGTCGTAATGGTGCCGGAAGCCCACCTCCGCCTCGATGCCGGCGAACAGCTCGTCCAGGCTCTGACCGCTCGCGGCGACCGCCTCGATCATCAGCAGGCTGTTGAGCAGCCCGTCCCGCTCGGGAATGTGCCCCCGCGACGAGAGGCCGCCCGACTCCTCGCCACCCATCAGCACGGCGCGGCGCTCATCCGTCTGGCCCTCCAGAAAGGCGTCGGTGATGTACTTGAAGCCGACCGGGGTTTCGAGCAGTTCCAGGCCCAGCCGCTCCGCGAGCAGTTCGATGATGCGGCTGCCCGACACCGTCTTCACAACCCGGCCCCGCAGACCGCGCCCGTACAGATGCCGCAGCAGCACCGCGAAAATCTGGTGGCTGTTGAAGAAACGTCCTCCCGCCGTGACGGCCCCCACCCGGTCGGCGTCCCCGTCCGTGACCACACCCAGCGCCGTGCCCGTCTCGCCCGCCAACACGGCCATCAGCTCCCCGAGGTTCTGGGGAATCGGCTCGGGGTTCACGCCGTGGAACAGGGGATCGGGCCGACCGTGCAGCTCCCGCAGGTCGAGGTTCAGGCCCGCGTGACGGGCGTAGCCGGTCAGCCAGCCACTCCCCGCACCGCCCATCGCGTCGTGGATGACAGTCCCCCGGTAACGCCGCAGCGCCTTCAGGTCGAGCTGCCGGTCGAGCTGCGCGTAGTACGCCTCCCGGATATCGAAGGGCTGAACCGTGCCATGCGGCCCGTCGTACACCTCCGGTTGTGCGAGGGCGCGCTCGATGTCGGCCACCAGGGCCGGGGTGGCGCTGCCGCCGTAGGCCCCCTTGATCTTGTAGCCGCTGTACTCCGGCGGGTTGTGGCTGGCCGTGATCATCACGCCGCCGGCGGCCCCGTGATGCACCACCGCGAACGACAGGGCGGGGGTCGGCAGGAACTCGCTCGCCAGCAGCACGTCCAGCCCACCCTCCGCCAGCGCCTCCGCGGCCACCCGCGCAAACCCCGCGCCCTGAAACCGCGTGTCGAACCCCACCACGACCGACGTTCCCCCGGCCGCCCGCAATGCCTGGGCATGGGCACGCGCGACCTGCCGGACGTTCTCGTAGGTGAACTCCTCCGCGATGATGTCCCGCCAGCCGTCTGTTCCGAATGTGATGGGCATAGGTCAGTTCGCTCCGGTTGCCGAGTGTAGCAGGGTGGCCCCACTTCCCCTGTTGACGAAAGGGACGCCCTCCGCTATTCTTCCGTGCGTGCCGGAAACGGTGCCCCTTGAAAGGCGGCGAGCGCAAGCGAGCTGAAATGGTGTGGCCCCATCGTCTAACGGTTAGGACACTACCCTTTCAAGGTAGCGATACGGGTTCGAATCCCGTTGGGGTCACCAAACAGAGCCTCCGCTTCGGCGGGGGTTTTTGCTTGTGGCTGGCTTCCGTCCGGCCAGGGCTGAGCGCTCCCTATACTGTCGCGCGTGACCTCTTCCCCGGCCCCCACCTTCACCCCGCCCCGTTGGGTGAGCTGGCTGCTCGCGCTCGTGCCCGTCTTCCCGCCGCTGTATCTGGCCGCCCTGGGTTGCTTGGGCCAGTTGCGGACGCTGCCCCTGGCGGCGCGTTCCGTGCTGTTCTTCTTCGCGGCCACACAACTGGTCGCCGCGCTCTTTACCCCCCAGCCGCTGCTCTCGCTGGGGCTGGCGGCTGGGCGGACCCTGCTGATTCTGGCGATGATCGCGGCGGGCGTCTACCTGCGCGACAGCCGCAACCTGAGGCCCTTGCTGTGGGGACAACTGGTGATTTTTGCAACGGCCTGGGGCTACACGTTGTACACCCAGGGCTTTGCCGGGGTTCAGGAGCGGCTAGGCCACCCCTACTACTACATCGTGTCGCTGGGGCTGGTCGCGGTGGTGGCGCTGTGGCTGGTCGTGTTCTGGAAGGGTGGGGCGAGGTGGTGGCGCTGGCCCGCTGGCCTGCTGGCCCTCGCCACCTTTCTGGCAGCGGGCAGCCGGGGACCTCTGCTGGCGCTGGGCGTGGGGAGCCTGGCCGCTCTGGCCTTCGGGGGCCGGCAGCGCCGCTGGTGGGTGCTGGCCCCGGCCGCGCTGGTGCTGGCCCTGTCGGCGGCCACGACCACCTGGAAGCTGCCCCTGGAACCGGTCGAGCGGCTGCTCAACGACCAGACGAGTGGGCGCGAGTACGTCTGGCGCGACGCCGTGCTGGGCTGGCAGACCTCGCCCGTGGGTGGTGTCGGCCCCTACCAGGGCGGGCCTTACCTCACCTACCTCTTCAAGGACGGCTGCCAGCTCACGCCCACCCTGCAACGCAACAAGATCGAGTGTCCGGAAAGCCTCAGCCGCTGGTCGAGCGTGTGGCTGATTGCCCACAACGCCTGGCTACACTGGCTGCTGGAAAGTGGCCTGCTGGGCCTGCTGGGCCTGGCCGCCGTGATGGGCTACGCCCTGTGGCGGGCAGCCCTGCTGGGCGACCCCCTCACCCTGGCTCTCCTCTACGGCTTTACCGCGATGAACGTAGTGGATGTGGTCATTGCGCTGCCCAGCCAGCACTTCGCGGAGTTGTGGTGGGCGGGGGTGGGGCTGGTGCTGGTGGATAGGGTACGGGTCAATGAAAGGAGAGCCGCGTGAGTTCAGAAGTTCCCAGCGTTGACGCTGGTCTCCCCCACGTGCAGATTCAAAGGCTCAGCGGCTTTCGTGGGCAGGAAGATTGGGGCCGCTGGACCCTGGGGAAGGTCGCAACTGCGGGATTGACGGCCCGGCAGAGCCAACTTGCTACCATTCACCTGAAATTTTCCCTGCCTTACCCGCAGCAATTGCTGAACCTTGCCCTGAATGACATACCACTGGGAAAGTTCGAAAGTGCCCGTAGTCACCAACTCTACGACATCTCCCTGCTTGCCCGGCTCAAAGCAGGGGATAACACCATCAGTCTCCTCACCAACAAAAGCAACCTGAGTCCGGGTTTAAAACTCTTCGCGCCAGAGGATCTGACCGATATGGCTGTTTCTCTGAACGAGATGACATTTTCAGGGATCCAGCCCTTCACACACAGCAGTGCGGGGCTTCTGTATGGTGCGTCGAAAATGGACTATCCGGCAGTCTATCTGCTTGTACCCGGGGGGCAGGTGGACCTGCTTTCCCAAATCAACGGCTCCCAGGTACTGAAGTATCGTCTGCTGAGTGCAACAGATGGGCAGACCTTTGAGTTCCGGCTCGATGACCAACCCCTCCAGAGGGTTCGTGCTGAACGGCGCGGCACCCTGGTCAGTGGCAACTTGACGCTGGAGCTGGATGGCAAACTGCACCATTTAAGTGTGACGGCAACTTCTGGCATGCAGCAGACCATAAGGGTGCAAGACAGTGTTCAAAGACTTGAAGCGATCAATGGCCCTGTTCCTTATTACATTCAGGAGCTGCGGCTGTTCCCTCAGGGCAAATGGACAGCTGTGGAAAAGCCCCTGGCAGGCTTGGGGGTACTCCTCTGCCTCCTGGGGCTTTTCGCATTTCTGTTCGGTTTCCGGCCATCCTCACAGCCTTCCAGTTCGTCAGCCCTCTAAAACAAGCCGTTCCCGGAGTTGTTGCCACCGCTCCGTATTTAAGCTCACGTCCCCCGGCAGCGTCACACCTGCCTGTGCCCGGGTCCCTTCCTGCACATCCGGCTTGCGGCGGCGGGCGAGGTCATACACACTCTTGCGCTCGGTGACGATGTGCAGCACCTCATCCTCTATGTCGGAGGCATGCTGCACCGCCAGCGCAATTTCGGGCGCGATGATGTCCACGTAATCCTGGCCGGTATACACGTCGCTAAAGGCCACTGGGTAGGCAAACTCCCGGGGGCGGAAGCTGGTACGGATGATGAGATGGCGACTAGCTGCGCGGGCTGCCTCTTCCGCTACTAGCTTGGTCAGGGCGTAGTAGTTGACCACAGGACCAGGCGTATCCGTCTCGCGGTAGCCGCCCTCGTTGCCGCTGAAGACGTAATCCGTGCTGATATGCACCAGCTTCGCACCGACCTCGTTGGCGGCCTGCGCCATGTGGCGGGTCCCAACGACATTGGTGTTCCAGCAAGCCTCGCGCTCCCGTTCGGCGGCCCCGACGTTCGTATAGGCCGCCGCATGCAAAATCACGTCTGGCCGCTCCCGCCGGACCACCTCCAGCACCTGTTCGGCGTTGGTCAGGTCCATCTCGCCCGAAGTCGGCGTGACCACCTCAGGCAGCAGGACGCGCAGTTCAGTGCCCAGCCGCCCGCTGCCGCCTGTCAGAAGAATCTTCACCCCCGGTCCTCATCCCACAGGTCTTCCCCGAAGAAGTTCCAGGGGAGGCGGCCCTCGTTGGGGTCCTCGATGTTGAACTGGGCGTCCATCGTATAGAGCAGGGTGGCTCCCTGCTCCCCCGCCTGATAGCCGTGCGCGACCCCGCTGGGAATATGCACCAGCATAGGCTGTTCGCCGCTGAGGACCAGCTTGCGCTGCACCCCCAAGGTCGGGCTGCCCTCGCGGCAGTCCACCAGCCAGATCATCAGCTGGCCCTGGAGTACACACCAGATCTCGTTCTGCTCTTCCTTGACGTGGATGTGAAAGGCGTTGATGCGCTCCGGCGCGGCCCAGGACACGCTGATCTGGCGCGGTACCAGCCCGCCCGGCAGGTTCTGCACGCCCTGCTCGTCCAGGCGCAGGTATTCCATGAACGCGCCGTTCTCGCTGCGGTTCTTGCGGAGGGCCTGGAACCAGACCCCCTCGATCTGAGGCGCAGGAGGGTACGTTTCAAAGCCCAGGGCCGCGGCGTACTTGGGGGCGAGTTGAATCTGATGGTCAGGCATGAAACTTCTCCCGGCTGATTTTCAGCAGATACTGGCCGTACTGGTTCTTGGCGAGACGCTGCGCTTGCTCAAGCAGCGCCTCGGTCGTGATCCAGCCGTTACGCCAGGCGATCTCCTCGGGGGAGGCGACCTTGAGGCCCTGGCGATGTTCGATGGTCTGGATGAACAGGCTGGCTTCCAGCATGCTCTCGTGCGTTCCCGTATCCAGCCAGGCAAAGCCGCGGCGCATCAGTTGCACATCCAGCCCACCTTCTTCCAGGTAGATGTTGTTCAGATCGGTGATCTCCAGCTCTCCCCGAGGCGAGGGGCGGATGCCGCGCGCCAGCTCGCAAACACGCTCGTCATAGAAATACAGCCCGGTAACAGCGAAATCCGACTTGGGCTGAGCAGGCTTTTCCTCGATGGAGAGTGCCCGGCCCGTCTCGTCGAAGTCCACGACGCCGTAGCGATCGGGGTCACTCACCTGATAGGCGAAGACCGTGGCCCCGGCCGGCTTCTGGTGCGCTGCCACCATCAGGTCCGAGAGGTCGTTGCCGTAAAAGATGTTGTCCCCCAGAATCAGGGAACTGGGGTGCCCCTCCACGAACTCCTCGCCAATCAGGAACGCCTGGGCCAGGCCCTCGGGCTGGGGCTGCACCGCGTACTCCAGCCGCAGGCCCCACTGCGAGCCGTCACCCAGCAGTTGCCGGAAGCGGGGGGTGTCCTCGGGTGTAGAGATGATCAGAATCTCACGTATGCCGCCTAGCATCAGGGTGGTCAGCGGGTAGTAGATCATCGGCTTGTCGTAGACGGGGAGCAGTTGTTTGGAGACGGCCAGTGTGGCCGGATAGAGCCGCGTGCCGCTCCCGCCCGCCAGGATGATGCCCCGCCGCGGCTTCCCCTCCGCCATACGCTCTGGCGTCGCCGTCACTGCTGCGCCGCTCCTGCAAGCCGCTCGGCGTACTGCCGGTTGTAGTACTCGCGGAACTCGCCGCTGCGAATTGGCTCCCACCACCAGCGGTTGCCCTCGTACCACTTTGCGGCCTCTGCTACCGCCTGCCGGGGGTCGTACTTCGGCTCCCAGCCCAGTGCCCGGAGCTTCTCGACGTTCATGGAATACCGCCGGTCATGCCCTGGGCGGTCAGCCACGTGCTTGACCAGGCTATGGTCCTTACCCAACGTCTCCAACACGAGATCCACCATCTCCAGGTTGGTCATCTCGCGCCCAGTACCGACGTTATAAACCTGCCCGATCTCGCCCCGTAGCAGCACGGTCTCGATTCCGGTGCAGTGGTCATACACGTGGGCGTAGTCACGCATCTGCTTGCCGTCACCATACACCGGCAGCGGCTCGCCCAGGATCGCGTTGGTCGAAAAAAGCGGCACGGCCTTTTCAGGGTACTGGTACGGCCCCACGTTGTTCGCGCCGCGTGTGATGGTCACGGGTAGGCCATAGGTGATGGCGTAGGCCTGCACGAGCTGGTCAGCCGCTGCTTTGCTGGCAGCGTAGGGACTGCGCGGTGCGAGTTCGTCTGTCTCCACACTCTGATGCCCATCGCGGATGTGCCCGTACACCTCATCCGTGCTGATGTGATGCAGCCGGATGCCCAGCTCGCGGGCCACTTCCAGCAGAACGTGAGTGCCCCGCACGTTGGTATCGGTGAATACCAGCGGTCCCAGGATGCTCTGGTCTACGTGGGTTTCGGCTGCAAAGTTGACGATAAGGTCAATGCCGTTCTCCTGGCAGGTCCGGCGCACCAGATCCATATCTCCGATGTCACCCACCACCAGCGACAGATACGAGCTGCCCCACAGGTTATGCAGGTTCTCCTTGCGGCCTGCATACGTGAGCTTGTCGTAGACCACCACCCGGCTTTCCGGATGCTGCTCCAGCCAGTAGCGTACGAAGTTGCTGCCGATAAAGCCGCAACCGCCGGTAACGAGGAGGTTCTGAGGTCCTGTTCGTGTCATAGGTTCTCCAATGTTAAGGCCATAACCGCTCTTTCTGGGTCTTCACCCCGCTGTTTGGCCGCCTCGGCTGCCGTAAGAATGGATTCGAACTCTGCCCGGAACCGTTCCGGACGAAACTTCTCGGCATGCTGCCGGATAGTGTTTGCGTCAAACAGATGGGCTTTTTCCTCAAAGATACTGACAGCCCGCGAGAGGCTCTCCACGTTCTGCTGCCCGAAAAATACCCCCGTTTTGTCGGCAATCACGGTCTCCAGGCTGCCGCCCTTGCCATAAGCAATTACTGGGGCACCTGCCGCCTGTGCCTCAACCGGAACGATACCGAAATCCTCATCGGCAGCGAAGACGAACGCCCTACAACGGGCCATGTAATCGGCGACCACTTCATCACTCTGACGGCCCAGCAACTGCACGTTTGGTCCGGCCAGCGCCCTGACTTTCTCAAAGTCTGGCCCCGTTCCGATCACTACCAATGGCTTGCCCAATCGGGTAAAGGTCTCGACAATAAGATCAATCTTCTTGTAGGGCACAAAGCGGCTCATGGTGAGGTAGAAGTCCTCACGGGGACGGGTATGGTCAAAGCGCCCAACATCCACCGGTGGATACAGCACTCTGGCTGGTCGCCGGTAGGTTCGCCAGATGCGCCTCGCCACATACTCGCTGTTGGCCAAGAAGACATCCACCCGGTTAGCTGTTGAGCTGTCCCAGATGCGGAGATAGTGCAGCGCAATCTTTGCCAGGGTCGCCTTGACGCCGCTGGTCAGGTTGGCTTCCCGCAGGTACTGCTGGTAGAGGTCCCAGGCGTAGCGAATAGGCGAGTGCACATAGCTGATATGGAGCTGCCCTGCTCCCACCAGAACACCTTTGGCGACTGCGTGGCTGCTAGAGATGATGGTGTCATATCCAGTCAGGTCGAACTGCTCCACTTGATAAGGCATGAAAGGTAGATAGGTGCGGTAATTACTGATGCCCCTGGGCCAATGTTGGATAGGACTGGTGTGGATCTCAGCCGCCTCCAGCGGCGTCCCCATAAAGTCTTCGGTCTTGTATACAAGTGTATAGACAGGAGCGGGGCGAGTGAGCAGCATTTCAGCAAGGACTTTTTCAGCGCCCGCATTGCCCCCCGAGAGCCAATCATGCACAAGTACAGTTTTGTTCATCCTTTCACCAAAACTCTTTCTATAAATTCTATTATTTTTCTATTTATTATAGTCGAATCAAAGTTATTGATAGCGTATAAGTAGGCATTGTTAGCAATCTCTGCCCGGTACCTCTCGTCTCGCAACAAAAACTTGATATTTTCTTTTAACATACCGTGATTATCGACATTGTATAGTATACCCGTCTTTCCATAATCGATAATCTCTCTAGGACCATCTCCAGCGGAAGCAATGACTGGAACCCTACATAACATTGCTTCAATGATAGTCCTTCCTAATGCCTCTTCTCCCTTGCCCGCATGAACAATAATATCACAACATCTAATATAGTCGCCGACATTTTCCTTAAATCCTAATAGTTTTACTCTTTCCTGAATACCTTCTGCCTCGATGAATTCCTCTATCTCTTTCAGGTATTGCGACTCCCCTTCAGCAGAGCCAACAATAAGCAGAGTTGTATCATCTACTTCTTTAATAGCCTTAATAGCTTCAAGCTGGTTTTTTAGAGGTGTTATACGGCCGAAGACACCAACACAGAAGGGTGTTGAGATACCTAAATCCTCAATTTGATTTTTTTTATTTAGACTGTCCAAATCTATACCGTCATAAACTGTATCGATTGCTTGAGTACCCCATATTATATATCGTATAGATGAGCCGATTCGATAGCCTAATTGCTCTTGATAAGACCGACGACTTGCTTCGGAATTTGCTATTACCCCATCAGCAAAAACGGAGCCGAGAAGTGCAATCAAATTACTCTGCATTCTTGAATAATAAGATGCACCTAATATATCTCTTATATGCCAGATTAATTTATTATTGCTAAAGGCTTTAATGATACTCCCCAGGACTAGAGCCTTCTGGGTATTAGCGTATATTACGTCTCCCTTCTGCAGATATACACGTATCTTAAAAAATAGGTTAAAAAAAGAAAGAGAGAGGAGCATCTGACTCAGCGTCCCCGAGTTATGATGAATTTCTCCAACGCCTCTCGCTATAATAATATGATTTTTAATACCTTTCAAGGAAAGAATCTTTGTGAGAGGGCCTTCATTAAATGCCACTACCTCACACTTCATACATGCGCTAAGCCCTTCAACAATACCAATAAGAGATACCTCAGCACCACCAATCTGGGATGTATGGTTAATAAATATGATTCGCCCTTCTGTCTCTATTTCTTGCTTGCAGGATTTCATAACCAAATTACCTGCAGATATTCGTACTCGCCTCGCTTAATAGACATAATAGAACGACCTAATTGCTGATACATTACCGGTAACAACCAGAGTTTAGTTGTTTGTCTGAAAAATCTTCTAGTAGAAAGAGTAATGTATCTGGCCTTTAATAAGCTTCTTCTGCCAACACTTCCCCCTTCCTTATGGAGAACAAGTGCATCAAAGGCTGCTCCTAGGGAGTGGCCATGTCTTTTTGCTCTTACGCAAAATTCAACATCCTCCCAGTACATTGTATATCCTTCATCAAACAGGCCTATATCTGAGAATATCTCACTCCTTACCAACATACTAGCCCCACTAATAAATGTCATGCCAGCAGCATCTTCTTTAAGATTAAGTTGTGTCGTACCATTGAAAAAATTAACGAAACCACCGCCTAATAGTTGAAGGTTGTAGGGGAAGGCTATGTCTCTAACCGTACACCCAACAATTTTAGCGCCAGTATCGTTAGCATAACTAACCATTTTACTAAGAGTATCTGGTAGAACCAAGGTGTCATTATTAAGAAGCCAAACAAAACTGTAGTTGTGTATCAGCGCATACTTAATTCCAAGATTACATCCATAGGAGAATCCACCATTTATATCGCTCTCAATTATATTCACCCTAGGAAAGTGCTCCCTTATTTCTTTTATCGAATTATTGGTGGAATTGTTATCTACAACTATAATATCATTAATGTCTACACCACTCTTACATAAAGAGTAAAGGCATCCTATAGTGTCTGCATACCCATTCCAGTTAACTATTACCGTGGCAGTTTTATTAGATTCAAGCATTGTTTCTCCTTTTAAATATGGCAGCAAGAAAAATAGTTGCGCGGTAAGCATATTTTCTGGGCATTAAAATCCAGGTTATGTTCGATATCACACCATTCATAAAGAAACGCTCTGAAAATATAATCTTTATACGCTCAACAGTACTACATCTCTCTAGTAAGGCAAAATGTCTTAACTTTCTACCAACCTCGCCAGCAGGATATATAGCAGCAAGAGCAGAAGCAGTAGCGTACATTTGACCCATCTCTCGCACCTGCTTTTCGGGATAGCTCTTACCAGAAAGCAACTCCACCATCTTGCGCATTCTAGATACTATGCTTATTTCCTTAGCCCCTACCGCATTACCTGAATGTTGTCTATAGAGAACAGTTGGCTTCTTAGTATAAAAAATTCTTCCGCTTATACATGCTACAAGTGCAAGCCAGTGATCATGCATTGTGGCCATCGAAGGTATTGGTAATGCCTCCCTTATCAAAGCGCGATTCACCAGCGTCGTGCATCCGACGACTACATTTTGCGCAAGCAGGAGGTTCAAACTTTGGCACCATTCAGGATTCAAGTTCTGATACCTCCACATAGATGGAGCTATAGTTTCCCCAATCCCATCCACAAGAACTAAGTCGCTGTGAACCAAAATAGGAACACTGCTTCCATACTGACTTTCACCATTTCTAATTATTCGTAAAAGCTCTTCAATTTTATTGTGTAACCATATATCATCTTGATCTGATAGAAAGACGTAAGGCGAGGTGGTCTCACTTAAGAGGTAGGAGAAGTTAGCCCTAGCGTTTCCATAAGATGGAGCATCCAGAATACGGATACGATGGTCAAGATGTGACCATTTCTGAAGAATGTCACCTGTTCCATCAGAAGAACCATCATCATGCACTAGGAGTTCACCATCACCTAATTGATTCAGTATGCTCACTATCTGCTGCTCCAAGTAAGCGGATCCGTTATAAGTCGCTAGCACGACTTGGTAAAGTGGTTTAGTCATCTGCTCCCTTTCCAAGATAGCCATAACGCCCCCGTTTCGTCAGTTTACCCAAGAAGTAAAGACACAACGCAGATAGTAAGAAGTAAGGGGCTCTAGCGGAGAATAAGCCAGCCGTTCTAAGCTGATCCAATAGCAATACATATATCGTAGGGAAGAGCAAAATCCCCATAACGCTTCCCCTCATATATAGTCTATAAAGGAAATCGCTATATATAAAGGTTAGTAGAAGTATAAAGACACCCCATATGCCGGCATCTAGATATGTATAAGCATATATACCCAGAGTATTGTAGGCTGGGTCTCCACCTAGCTCCTTTACATAATTAAAATCATCTTCTCGTGTATTAATCGGTATTTTTCCGAAGATACCCTCATAGACAGTCTTAGTACCAATTAATTTACTTATGATTGGTAAATTAAATGTGGAGCTAAGTGTCCAGTATAGTGGCTGCCTAGTCTCGTCGTTTACTACCACCTTTGCACCCTGGTTAAGAGATATAGAATAATAGTTCAGCAGTATTCGCGAGCCCTCATCTATTCCTCTAGCATTGAATCGAGATGCCTGCAAAAATGACATACCTGCTATTAAAACAGCAAGGCCAGACACCATCAGCATAATCGCCCTGCTACTTTTTCTGATTCCTAGACAATAGATAATCACTGACACTATCAAAGGTTCCAGAAAAAGCGTTCTAGCTCCATATAGACCACCCGCCATGAGTACTACAATTAAACAGAAAAATATAAAAAGGTATTTCGTTAATTTATAACCGCTCATTATCAGTGGAATTATAAACACAGGTAGAAAGAAGTTGATAATTATTAGTTGCCTGATAGACAAAGGACCCTGCCGTTGCAAGTAAGTTACTACATCTGTAGAACCAAATTTGTGAATAGCCTCATATAATCCTCCGTAGAAAGGAATTATCCTTACTATTATCCATAAATCTGATATTACTATTAATAATATAATTATGTATGAGGCACATACCTGCGCATTTGAAAATTTATTAGTAGAAGCATTAGATCTAGCAGCAGGAAAAACTTTATTCATTACTATATAGTAAATTAGGTATAGCAAGAGTGGACATAGGACATAAAAGAGATAATTAACTTCACTTACCGCTCCGTTATTAGTTAGAAGGATAGCCAAAGCCGACTGAAAAGATATTAATATAAGCGGGTTAAATATAAATCCCATATTACCCCTCATAAGATACCCACAGCTAACATTAATTGAAATTCACCATATATTAAACTCTTAAGCATTATTATATCTCCTATAAGCTTTAAAGTATATCAAGGATAGGATGATAAGGGCTAAAAACTCAGGAAATATCATAGCTATTATCATACCATCTCCTCTATACCTAGGCACTAGCAAAAATATCAAACACAGCGTTATAAAACTTATCATAGTATAAATAAAAGTTACAATTTTATCTCTAGCGAGTGGTATTAAAAAATGGTACACGAGTACTGTATTAAACGCGGTAAGAGGGAACAGCACCATAAGCCAGCGTAGGTAATGAACACTTTTGATGTAGCTCTTCCCAAACAACAAATGTACAGCAAAAGGGGCGAGCAACCAACCAGCTACAAATCCTAGCAATCCTATAAGAGAGTAAAATAATAAAAAGCGTTTGACTAAAGTAAAACCCTTTTGGTGACTCTCTGCAAAAGCCCTAGCAGATCTAGGAAGAAGAAGCTGGTTTAAAGGGCCCAACAAGCTAACTCCAGCCCTTGCTAAACGATCTGCGTTTCCATATACAGGGACCAAAGCAGGCGGGGCAAAGAAACCAAACATAAAGGTTCCAGCCGCGGTATACAGGCTAGTTAATAGTGTAAAGCCCGAAAGGACATAACCCTCTCTTATGGCTTCAAAACCACCCCAAAGAGACAACGAAAATCCCCCTATGCTTTTCCACATACGAGATATAGTTAAGAAGTTTACTACTATCAGGGTCAAGGCCTGCAGCAATAACACTAAATAGGCATCGGAATTCCCTCTCACAAAAATAAGTATAGACAGGATATATACTACCCTTCCTATCATATCTATTATTGAGAACTCCACCATTCTCTCAACAGCCTGATAAAACCAAAGAGGACTAAAGCTCTGAGTAATTGCCCACAATAAAGCCAACCATGCAAATGACTGGTAATTAACTATCGCGGGCTGGTGGCTAACCAAATAAGTTATCAGAACAGCAAACAGTGAGAGAAGAATCTTTGCGCTTATAACGTTACCTACATCACGACTTACCTGCCCCACATCTCCTCTTAAAATAGCAATCTTCCGGGACAGGGACAATGTGAAGCCAAAGTCCAAAAGCAAAATCAACCAAAGCCCTAAAGCCTGAGCAGAAAGCAGAGCACCCCAAGTTAAAGGCTGAATAACACGAGTAAGAAATGGTAACAAAATAATAAATGAAAAGCCACGCAAAAAAAATGCCCCATAAACAGCGAGTGGAGTAAAAGCCCTAACAGCTGATGGGGATTTGAAAAAGCTTGAGAAACTCAACTTAAACCCCAATCTAACACTATCACAATTCTATAGCTCTTTTTCATATAACCAATCCTAGTAAGCACCCTTTCCCATAAGTACAACCCGTACTGTCTGAAGCAATATCACAATATCTAGCCACGGCGTCCAGTTAGTAATATAGAAGCGATCCATAACAAGACGTTCCCCAAAAGTACTGGAATTGCGTCCAGAAACCTGCCAGTAGCCAGTCATCCCTGGTCTAACTTGAGCGATAAAGTGGACCATTGTGCCCATTTTTTCCTGCTCACGTGGTAGATACGGGCGTGGGCCAACAAGACTCATATCTCCAAGCAGAACATTAAAGACCTGGGGCAGCTCGTCCAGACTGAATTTTCGCAGAATGCCACCGACCCGGGTCACTCGCGGGTCATCTTTCAGCTTGTGGTAAGTGTCATACTCCACACGCAATTGGGGATCGGCCTCCAACAGATGTTGAAGGCGCTCCTCAGCGTTCTGATACATACTGCGAAACTTGTAACAGCTAAATAGCACCAGATCTCTTCCTAACCGTGGAGCCTTGTAAAAGACTGGCCCAGGACTATCCAGCCGAATCAAGATGGCAATAATTAGGAGAAGAGGAGCCATCAACAACAGCCCCACCAAGCTCAGTATAAAATCCAGCGTTCGCTTGACAGCCCGCGCTCGCACGCTCCTGAGGTTATTTTTGATTTCGAGGCTCGCCACACTGCCGATGTTGTGGGGCTGCAGGGCCTGATTGGGCACGCCAAACAGGTCAGGGACCACCCAGGTGATAGGAAAGGCTGCGTAGACGCTGTTAATTACCCGCTGCTGCGTCTCAGCACGTGCACCCGGAATAGAAATTAGCGCTTGCTCGGTGGTGGGGTGTAGCAGGGCCTGCTCGATGGGACCCGCCACGGGCACCCCTTCCACCATTATTCCCTGAAGAGCCGGATTGTCGTCGTAGGCGACCACCGGGTTCAAGCCATAAGCGGGATTGGCGCGCAAGTGGGCGATATTCAGAGCCGCAGTACGACCAGCACCGATCACACTGATATTACGTCCGTACTGCCCCAGCCGAATCAATAGAGCACGCACGCCGTACCGCACCAACAGGGCCAGCACCAGAATCAACACCCACTCCAGCATCACACCCGTCACACTGGGAACGAAGCGGTTGATAGCAAAGGACGCTGCCAGTTGTGCCCCGGCCACCTGTACCGTCCCAACCACATGCAGCCGCAGTTCCGTTTGTGGTGAGCGGCCATAGCCAGGGTAAAGGCCCTGGTAGGCCCGCCACAGCAGCCACAGCACCAGCCAGATCAGGGTGGACTCCAGCAGAAGTGGGGGGCGACTCAGAAAGCGCAGCAGCAAGAAGGTCAGGACATATGCGAGCAGCGCACTGAAAATGTCCCCCAGGACCAGCGCAAGAGACTGGGGTAAGGCCGAGAGGCGCAGAGGTGCGAGCCGTACACCTGGTCCCGTCGGAGCGGAGGGTGCCCCGGCTGTCTCTGAGGACAGGCGCAGACCCATGGCCTAGCGGGCTTCCTTGACCCGGGGAGCATACCCGTATCCGTAGAGCTTGGCTTCCTGAGCCGAGACTGCCACCTTGTTGAGAATAAAACCCAGGACCGGCAATTCGGCACCACGGGCACGCCGCAACACCTGACGTACGTTCTGCAAGCTGGTCTGCCCAGCCTCCGCCACAATCAGCACGGCGTCCATATGTTTGCCCAGCACCAAGCCATCGGCCAGGGCCAGCAGGGGCGGGCTATCTACCAGCACCACGTCGTAGCTCTGGCTCCACTGCCGCAGCAACTCGCCCAGGTCAAGCCGGTTCAGCAGGACCAGACTGTCGTGAATTCCGGGACCGGCGGGCAGCACGTGCACATTCGGCTCGGCCTGCATCACCTGCACATTCTCCGGGTTACGCAGGGCGTCCTGGAAGGTGCGTGCCCCACCCACCCCCATAAGCTGGCACCAGCTATGCTCGCGCTCGTACTTGTCCCAGACTTCCTGCTGAGTGCCGCGCCGTAGATCAGCGTCAATGATCAGCACCCGCTGCCCACTGGTGGACAGACCATCGGCCAGGGTGGCAGTCAGGCTGCTTTTGCCCTCGCCAGGCGAGGTGGAGGAGATCATCACCCGCTGCCCGGGTTGGTTGCCCAGCCGGGTCAGGAGGTTGACGCGCAGAAAGCCGACGGCTTCGTACAGTCCGGCCTCCCGCGCAGCCCGGACAATGCCGTTAAAAACAATGTCCCGTTTGCGCAGGCGGGGAATCACGCCCAGGGTGGGCAGGCCAAAGGTCAGCAGATCATCCTCGTTACGCACAGTGCGGTCCAGCACAGTCCGTAGGGCGGCGATCCCGCCTCCCAGCAGCAACACCAGCAGGCCAGTCAAAACCGCATTCCGCAGCGGCCTGGGCGAGACAGGTCTCAGGGGCGGCACAGCCGGAGCGACTCGCTCCAGCGAACCTGCCGTTCCCTGCGCCTGGATGGCGGCCTGGGCTAGGTTGCGCTCGACCGTGGCCCGCGCCGCGATAAGCGTCTGCCGCTCCAATCCACTGACCGAACCGCTGTTCAGTTGGCGGTCGATCTCAGTCATCTGGGCACGCAGGCCACTCTCAGCCCGCTCCACATTGCTCAGGGCGCGCCCCTTGTCCCAGTTCAGCAGGGCCTCGGTGGTGATGTCGGTCAGGAGCGTGGCTGCCTGCGCCGTCGGTCCCTGAGCGGTGATGGTATAGATACCATTGCCCCCCATATCCAGACGGGAAGCCAGATCGATTGTCGTGACTTTGCGCTGCCGCAGTTCCTTCTGGAGGTCATCGGCGAGTTCGCTCCGAACCTCCGGCGCAAGCCGGGTGTCCGTGCGGACCCGGCGAATCACCTCACCCAGCACCACCGGTCCCTGGAGGGCCTCCTGAAGGGCACCCTCGGGGAGGGGCGGTGCCGTGACCAGGGTTCCGCCCAGCGAACCCACGTTCCCATTCCCATTCCCGGTCGTGATCAGGCTGGATGACGCCTCGTAGACAGGGGGTTGCAGCCGGGACCAGAAGTAGACCCCCAACGCCAGGATGGCGGCGGTCAGCAGAATCCAGGGCAGTTGACGGCGAATACCCCGCCAGAGGGTACCCAGATCAATCTCGGTTTCGGTGTCCTGCCGGGGCAGGTCAAGTAGCTCTTGCTCGGACGAACGGTATGAGGTCACGCGAAGCGCTCCAGTTCTGGGTGGGCCTTGAGTTGCTGAACGACTTTCTTGATGTCCTGGGTGCGGTCCTTGCGAACCACCAGGGTCACCTCGTCGGTCCGGACGATCACCACGTCTTCCAGGCCGATGGTGGCGATCAGATCGTCGCCCCGAGTGGTATACAGGATGGCCCCATCGGTGTCGAGGCCAATGTGACGACCGACGGAGACGTTCTGCCCTGCACCTCCCAGCAGGCGTTCCAGGGCATTCCAGTCCCCCAAGTCGTCCCAGCCGAACTCTGCGGGAATCACGGCCACCCGGTCGGATTTCTCCAGAATGGCGTAGTCGATGCTGATCTTCTGAAGGTGGGGAAAGACCTCACGGACACCGCCACCAGAACGGCCCCGCCGGATGGCCTGCGAGAGCTGCGCGTACATCGCTGGCTGGTACTCCTCGAAGGCGGCCAGAATCGCCGGAACCTGCCAGAGAAACATGCCGCTGTTCCAGCTATACCGCCCGTCGTCCAGAAAGGCCTGGGCCGTGGCGGCATCAGGTTTTTCGGTAAAGCGGCCCACCTCGAAGGCAGGCAGTTCGCCCCCCAGAAGTTCCTCACCCCGCTGGATATATCCATATCCCGTGGCCGGAAAGGTCGGGGTAACGCCGAGGGTCACGAGCCGCCCGGTGTTCCGGGCCACCTCGATGCCGCGGCGGACCACCGCATCGAAGGCCTCCGGCTGCGTGATGCGGTGGTCCGCCGGAAAGACGCCCATCACCGCGTCCGGGGTGTCCTGTGCGACCCGGAGTGCGGCGTACAGGACAGCGGGGGCTGTGTCCCGTGCCACCGGCTCGACAATCAGGTTCTCGACGGGCATGTCCGGCAGTTGCTCCAGCACCTGCGCGCGATACTCGCCCCCCGTGACCACCATCACGTGTTCGGCCCCGCCACTCAGAGCGGCCAGGCGGTCACTGGTGGCCTGAAGCAGACTGCGGCCCGTCTCGTCCAGGGTCAGGAACTGCTTGGGACGGTGCTTGCGCGACAGCGGCCAGAAACGCTCGCCACTGCCGCCCGCCAGGATCACGGGAACCAGGGGAATAGACGTCATGCCTCTCCCCAGAGAGAGAACGCTGACCGCATCCGCCAGGGAGACTGGGAGTCAAGGGGGGACAGGCCCCACACTTGAAAAGCAAATTGTTGGGCCATGAGAACTCCAGGGGTCATGGGGATAGCTCCCTCTTCACTTTCTCAGTCTACCCCCGACGGAAGGCAGATGCGGTGAAGAAACAGGAAACGGTCAACGGGCAGGGGAGCAGCATGGTAGCAGGCAGAAGCCGCGCAGTCACTTCAGAGGGTTGCGTAAAGGGGCCTTCAACCTCATGAGAAGGCGAACTTCTTAGAATGGGAAGTCATGAAAGCCATCATCCCTGCCGCCGGACTCGGCACCCGCCTGCGGCCACTCACTTTCACGCGCCCCAAACCGGTCCTGCCGGTCGCGGGCGCACCTATCATCGTCCATGCGCTCCGCACCCTGCTGGCGGCCGGGATCACCGAGGTGGCGATCATCGTGTCGGATGCCACCCGCGACGAGATCGCGCACACGCTTGAGCAGGTGCCCCAGGTTCAGGTCACGTTGCTCAACCAGCACGAGCAGCTCGGGCTGGGGCACGCGGTGCAGACGGCGCGGGAATGGGCCGGGCAGGACGACTTCTGCGTGTACCTCGGGGACAATCTCTTCGAGCACGGGGTGACGCCCTTTATCGAACGGTTCACGCAGGAACGCCCCGCGGCCGTGATCGCCCTGGTCGAGGTGGCGGACCCCACGGCCTTCGGGGTGGCGGAGCTGGACGGCGACCGCATCACCCGGCTGGTCGAGAAGCCGAAGGTGCCGCCCAGCAACCTCGCCGTGGCGGGCCTGTACTGCTTCACTCCCCAGGTCTTCGACGTGCTGGAGGGAATGCCGCCCTCGGCGCGCGGCGAGTACGAGATCACCGACGCGATCCAGGGGCTGATCGAGCGCGGCGAGCAGGTCCTGGGACAGCGGGTGTGCGGCTGGTGGAAGGACACGGGCCGCCCCAGCGATCTGCTGGACGCCAACCGCCTGCTGCTGGAACAGATCACGGAGGACGTGCAGGGCGAGGTGACCGACTCGCGCCTGTCGGGGCGGGTGGTGGTGCCCGCCTCGGCCCGCGTGGTCCGCAGCAAGATTGTCGGGCCGGTGCTGCTGGGCGAGGGCGTCGTGATCGAGGACGCCTACATCGGGCCGTTTACCAGTATCGGGCCGCGCAGCGTCGTGCGCCACGCCGAGGTCGAGCACAGCGTGGTGGACGCCGAGGCCCGCATCGAGGACCTCCACACCCGCCTCCAGGACTGCCTGATCGGCGTCCGGGCACAGGTCCGGGGCGGGCGCAAGACGCCGCGCACGCACAAGCTCACCCTCTCCGACGCCAGCGTGGTGGAACTGGCGTGACCGACCCCGCCTTCCTCCCGGCGAACCTGCCCGCCCCGCCGGACGACGGGGCCTGCGCCCACCTGCCGGGAATGCGGCTGCCCGCCCTGTCCCTCCCCGCGACGGACGGCGACGCGGTGGATCTGGCGACGTTGCCAGGCAGAACCGTGCTGTACGTCTATCCACGCACGGGCAGGCCGGATGAGCCGCTGCCGGAGGGCTGGGATCTGATTCCCGGAGCGCGGGGCTGCACACCGCAGTCCTGCGCCTTCCGCGACCACCACGCCGAGTTGCGGACGGCGGGGGCGCGGGTCTTCGGCCTGAGCACCCAGGACACGGCCTACCAGCGGGAGGCGGTGGAGCGGCTGCACCTCCCCTTCCCGCTGCTGTCGGATGCAGACCTGCGGCTGGCGGGGGCGCTGGGCCTGCCGACCTTCGGGGCCGCCGGGGAGACCCTCCTGCGGCGGGTGACGCTGATTCTGCGGGAGGGCGTGGTGGAACACGTCTTTTACCCGGTGTTCCCCCCTGACCGCAACGCGGCGGACGTGCTGGCCTGGCTGGCTGCCCACCCGGTTTGACCGTGCCGCCGTCCCGGTGCCGGGGCGCGTGGGGGCCTATCATGGGAGGATGACCGATTCTCCCCATATTCATCTGGGTTCGCTGCTGCGCACGTCCGCCGACGCGCATGCAGAGGGCGAACTCGACCACCTCAGCTACGAGCAGGGCGGCCAGCAGCAGACCCTGCGCTTTGCGGAACCCGCCCCCTACGAGGTGGACGTCAACGCGCTGGGCGGGCAGGAGATGTACCTCCAGGGCCACTTCGAGCCGACGCTGGTGATGGACTGTGCCCGCTGCCTGCGCGACGTGGAGGTGCCGCTGGAGCTGAAGCTGGGCACCCTGCTGCGCTACGACCCCGCCGTGGACGCGCCCTATCTGGAGGAGGCCGACACAGGCGAGGAGGTGCTGGTCTTCGGGGACCCCGACCTGGACCTGAGCGCCTACCTGGCCGAAACGACGCTGCTGGCCGCCCCCCTGAGCGTGCTGCACGCTCCCGACTGCAAGGGACTGTGCCAGGTCTGCGGCCACGACCTGAACGAGGGGCAGTGCGAACACATGGCGCAGGTGCCGGTCGAGGAAATCGACGACGAGCTGGGCACCCCCGAGGGGTCGGCACACGCCCGGCAGACCCCCTTCGCGGCCCTGCGTGACCTCCAACTCCCGGAGGACTGACGTGGGGCCGGAGCAGACGCCACCCGAGCTGACCCACTTCCGGGACGGCCTCCCGTGCATGGTGGACGTGACCGAAAAGGCCGCCACCACGCGCACCGCCACCGCCGAGGGCTGGGTGCGGCTGCCGCCGGAGGCCCGCGCCGCCCTGGAAGCCGGGACCAACCCCAAGGGCGATCCGCTGACCGTCGCGCGGCTGGCCGGTCTGGCGGGGAGCAAGCGCACGGCCGAGCTGGTCCTGCTGTGCCACCCCATTCCCGTGACCGGGGCCGATGTGCAGGTCACGCTGGAGGAGGCGGGCGTACGTATCGTGGCGACTGTGCGGACCACCGCCCCGACCGGCGTGGAGATGGAGGCCCTCACCGCCGTGTCGGTGGCCGCGCTCAACGTGTACGACATGCTCAAGGCCGCCAGCAAGGCCCTGGAAATCACCGGGGTCCGCCTGCTGGGCAAGACGGGCGGCAAGAGCAGCGACTACCGGGCGGCAGACCGTGAAGTCTAAACCGCAGGTCAGGGCAGAACCGGAAACTTTCCGCCTTCGTTCAACGTAGAAAGACCATATGGGCGTGAAGTGGGGTGAACCCTGGCTGAATCTGCTGCACCGCGAGGCGGAGGGTGACCTCACGCCCGCCGAGCAGGGGCAACTGGCCGCGCTGGAACAGGACCACGCCGGGGCGGTCGCGCAGGCCAGGCAAGCACTGGCACAGGGTATCGCCGCCCTCACCGGGCTGCCCCCGCCCCCGCTGCCCCACAGCCTCGCGGGGGAGGTGGCGTCGGACGTGGCCTGGGCCGCGGCCATCGGGGCCAGGCCCGTGCCCCCTCTCCCCTCCCCGGTCGCCGGGCAGGTGGCGGCGGAGGTGGCCTGGAGTCGGCGGCTGGAACGGGCGAATGTTCCCCCCCTGCCCCGCAGTATGGCGGCAGACGTGGCGGCGGAGGTGCAGGGGTCGGCCTGGCTGGGGGCACCCCCGGCCTTGCCGCGCAGTGTCGCCGCTTCCACCGCCTCCGAGGTGGCCTGGGCGGCGCGGCTCCCGGCCCCTCCCCTGCCGGCGTCGGTGGCGGTCCCCCTGGCCGCACGCATTGCGCGGGAAGCGGTGCAGGACGTTCCTGCTCCTGCCGCCCCTCCTCCCACGACACGGCTGCCAGTGGACCAGCCCCCGGTCCGGCACAACCCCGCACCGCTGCTGCTGGTCGGGGGCCTGCTGGTGGGGCTGACCCTGCTGGGGGTCACGAGTGCCTGGCCGAATCTGGCGGCGGGCGCGACCGTGCTGCAAACGCTGGTGGCGCAGGTGTCGCCGCTGGCGGGCGTCGGGCTGGCGCTGCTGCTGGCCGTGAGCCTGCTGGTCGCGTGGCGGCCCACCCCGGCGGTGCAGCGCCTCGGCACGCTGGCCTTTGGCCTGTCGGCGGTCCTGACCCTGCCCCCGCTGTATGAGGCCGTGGGCCGCAGCGGCGTCACGGTGGGGCACGACGTCACGGTGCACGGCCGGGTACCCGGCAACGTGATCGCGGTGGGCGGCAACGTGACCCTCGCGCCGGATGCCCAGGTGCAGGGGGAGGTCATCACGCTGTTCGGGGACGTGCGGCGGGACCCGCAGGCGAGCGTGACGGGCCGGGTCAATACCCTGCTGGGCCACGCGGCGGGCGACGCCACGGCCCTCCAGACCGCACCCCCGTCGGGCCTGAGCCTGGCGACCGCCTCCGCCTTCCGGCCGCTGCTGGGGTGGCTGGGCGGCGCGGCCTGGAGCCGGATTTTCGTGGTGCTGACCGGGGCCATGCTGCTGCTGCTGTTTGTGGTGGGTGCGGCTCCCCTGCTGGCGCGACGGCAGCGGCACGCGCCCCTGCGGACCCTGGCGCTGGGCGTACTGGCGCTGGCGGTGCTGATCGGCCCCGCGCTGGGGCTGGCGCTGGCGGGATTGCTGGTGCCCGCGCTGGTCGCCAGTGCCTTCGCGCTGCTGCTGGTGGCGACTGGCCTGAGCGTCAGCGCCTACGACGCGGGCCGCGCCCTCGCCTTCGCCCTGCGGCTGCCCGCCCCGGACGCTGTGGGCGCACTGCTGGGTCTGGGGGCGGTGGCCGCCACCCTCAGCCTGCCGCCCCTGGCCCTCACCTGCGCGCTGGTGGGCGGGGCCTGGGGTACAGGCACCCTGCTCCTGACCCGCTCGGGCCGCGAGGAGCAGAAGGTGGCCGAGCCGTAAGCCCCGAACACCCTTAACAGGACGGCGGGCCGGAGGAGAAAGTCCCCGGCCCGCCGTGATTGAGAAGCGCTCAGCCCAGAATGCGCTTGAGATGCAGGTAAATCTCGTACCAGTCCTGCTTGTCGCGGGGCCGCTTGCCACGCAGCTCGATGCGGGACAGGGTCCGGACCCAGTCGGGCGTGATCTGGCCACCCAGCGTGGGGTCGGCCACCAGATCGGCCAGCCCCTTGGGGAGCGCGCCCTCGGTGGAGTCGCCGTAGAACTCGACGCCCTCCAGCAGATCGTGAACGGTGATGGTGTAGGCCCCCGCCAGCGTCTGGAGGGTTTCCAGGCTGGGATTGGTGCGCCCACGCTCCAGATCGCTGAGGTAAGGCACGCTGATCCCGGCGGTTTCCGCCACGTCCTTGAGCCGCAGCCCGCGTTCACTGCGCAGTTCGCGGAGTCGTTCGTGCAGTTTCATATTCACCTCCTTGGCTGCGGCGTCGCCTCGTGTATCGCCCGCCGCTCCGGGGACCGGGCCAGGCGTTCAGGCCGCCTGGGGATGCGTTTGCCTCCAGGCAGAATCCGCCACCCTTGGTTGGAGTGTAACACCGGCTTCCGGTACGGTCAATACAGAATAAAGCCTTACTCTTCTTGCTACCCCCAAGGCACTCTGCTACTATCGTAATCAAAGCAGCCGTTCGTTCCCAGCCCGTACTTTTCAGCTCGCCGCCCGCAGGAGGGCCACCCATGCGCGCACTGGACATCATCGCCGAGAGCATCCGCGTCGGCTACGTTCACCCCACCACCGTCCTGAACACCCTGATCGAGGCCGAGAACGAGGGCGGCCTGGGGGCAGTGCGCCGCATCGAGCGGCACCTCAGCCTGGGCCTCCGTGCCCTGCGCGACCGCCAGCACCCCCACAGCAGCCTCGCGCAGACCTGGCTGGGGAGCGCACGGGCCTACCTGATTACCCAGGCCGAGCGCAGGCAGGCGGTGTAGCGGGCGGGAGCCGCCGGGGGCAGAAAGCAAAGGGCAGAGCGCCGGGAATGGCCTCTGCCCTCACTCTTGGCTCCCGGCCCTTAGCCCTCCGCCTCCAGGCCGTAAATCTCCCCGTACTTCTGGTGCAGGTAGGCGATGTAGGGGTCAGCCGTCAGGCCCTGGCCCGTGGCCTGCTGGGTCAGCTGGGTGGGGGTGAGGCTGCGGCCATACTGGTGGACGTTCTGGGCGAGCCAGGCGAGCAGCGGAGCGTAGTCAGCCTGCTTGATGCCCGCCGCGATGGACGGGTCCTGTTTCGCCGCCTCCAGGAGCTGCACGCTGAGCAGGTTGCCCAGGGTGTAGGTCGGGAAGTAACCGATCAGACCGGACGACCAGTGGATGTCCTGCAAGACGCCCTGGGCGTCGTCCGGGGGCGTGAGGCCCAGGTACTCCTGCATCTTCGCGTTCCAGGCCTCGGGCAGATCCTGCACCTTCAGGCGGCCTTCGAGTAGGGCGAGTTCCAGCTCGAAGCGCAGCATGATGTGGAAGTTGTAGGTGATCTCGTCGGCCTCGACGCGGATCAGGCTGGGATGCACGCGGTTGACGGCGCGGTAGAGGGCCTCCGGGTCCAGGCCCGCCGTGACCTCGGAGGCCACTTCGGCGAGTTGCGGGAAGTAGCGTTCCCAGAAGGGCCGGGAGCGGGCCAGCAGGTTCTCGAACATGCGCGACTGGCTCTCGTGGACGCCCAGGCTCGCGCCGCGCGACACCGGCGTACGCTCCCAGTGCGGGGCCACGCCGCGCTCGTACATGGCGTGCCCCGTCTCGTGCCAGGTGCCGAACAGGCAGGCGGGCCAGTAGTCCTCCACACGGGTGGTGATGCGCAGGTCGCTGCGGCTGAAGTTGGTCTGGAAGGGGTGGGCGCTCTCGTCCTGCCGCGCGAAGGTGGACCGGAGGCCGAAAGCCTCCCCCGCCACGCGCCAGGCAAAGGCCTTCTGGGCCTCGGGCGCGAAGGGGCGGGTCAGCACGCTGTAGTCGGCCGCGTCCCCGGCCGCCACGATGCGGCGCAGCAGCGGCAGCGTGCGGTCGCGCAGGTCCGCGAAGACGGGCTGCACCTGCGCGGCGCGCATTCCCGGCTCGTACTGGTCGAGCAGCGCGTCGTAGGGATGCTCCTCGTAGCCCAGCAGGTCTGCCTCGCGCCGGGCCAGGTCCATCATCTTTTCCAGGTGTGGCGCGAAGGTGGCGAAGTCGCTGCGCTTCCGCGCCTCCAGCCAGGCGTGATGGGCCTCGTTGCGGGCGCGGGTGGCCTCCTCCACGAAAGCGGTGGGCAGGCGGGTGGCCTTGTCGTGCTCGCGGCGCGTGACCCGCACGATGGCGGCGTCCGTCTCACCTTGCCCTTCGCCCGCCGCTGCGAGCAGCTCGGCGGTGCGGGCGTCCGTGAACAGTTCGTGGGCCAGGCCCGCCAGCGTCGCCATCTGGAGGCCGCGCACGCGGGCCGCTTCCCCCGGCATCTGCGTCTCCTGGTCCCAGGACATCAGTCCGGCCGCGGCGTACAGGTCGCTCACCTGGCCCAGGCGGCGCTTCAGTTCTTCCATTCCCATACCCGCAGCCTAGCGCCCGGAGAGGGGGTGCGCGGAATAGGCCATTCGGCGTGCCCCCTACTGCCAGCGCTCCCGGCCTTCAGCCACCTCCCCCAGCAGCCGGGGCCGCACCTCCCCGATGAGGTACAGGCTGCCGCAAACCACCCCCAGGCCCCCAGGCGGCAGCAGGGCCAGGGCCTCGGCGGGAGTATCCGCCAGCCGCAGCGGCAACCCCGCGAAGTGCGGCGCGAGGTCGGCGGGGGCCGCGGCACGGGGACTCAGGACCGCGCGCGTCAGAATCACCTCCGACGCCAGCGGGCGCAGCACCTCCGCCACCCCCGCCACGTCCTTGTCGGCTGCCGCGCCAAACACGACCGGCAGGCGCTCTACACCCAGGCCACGCAGCGCCTCCACCAGTGCCCGCGCCCCGTCCGGGTTATGTGCCCCGTCCAGCAGCACGCGACCACCGAGCCACGGCAGCACTTCCAGGCGGCCCGGCCAGCGCACCCCCGCCGCCCCCGCCCCGATGGCCTCCGCGCCCACACCCAGCCGCCAGGCCGCCGCCGCCGCCAGCGCCGCGTTCCGCGCCCCGTGCTGGCCCAGCAGCGGCGTGTGGAAGGTCAGTGCGGCTCCGGGCAGGTCCATCTGCACCGTCCAGCCCTCCCAGCCCAGCGGAGTCGTCTGGAGACACACCTCCCGCCCCAGTGCCCACAGGTCTGCGCCCACGGCCTCCAGCAGGGGCAGGAGGTCTGCCGTCACGCCCGTCACGGCGGGGCGACCTGGCCGCAGGATGCCGGCCTTCTCACGGGCGATGGCCTCCCGCGTCTCCCCCAGAATCTCGGTGTGGTCCAGGGCCACGTTCGTGATGATGCTCAGCCGGGGGTCCAGGACATTGGTGGCGTCCAGCCTCCCCCCCAGTCCGACTTCCATCACGGCCCACGTGACGCCCGCCTCCGCGAACAGCAGGCCGCCCAGGGCCGTCACGATTTCGAAGAAGGAGGCTTCCACCGCCTCAGCCTGAGGGCGGACGCGGCGCAGGGCGTCCAGCACCGTCTCCTCCGGCAGTTCCTGGCCGTTCACCACGAAGCGCTCGGAGAAGCGCGTCAGGTGCGGGCTGGTAAAGAGGCCGGTGCGCTCGCCCGCCGCCGTCAGAATGGCCGCGAGGGTGGCGGCCGTGCTCCCCTTGCCATTGGTACCGCCCACCAGCACGGTCCGGAAGTCGGCCTGTGGATTCCCCAACCGTGCCAGGAGGGCCTCTACCCGCGTGAGGCCGGGATGCACCCCAAAGCGTTGCCGTGCGAAGAGCCAGTCCAGTTCCGTCATGGCGGCAGCATAGGTGCAGGCGGGCCGGGAGCCAAAAGAAGGCCGGGGACAGCCCCAGCCTTCCGGTCTTGCCCTGACTCAGGCCTCCGGGGTGAAATACGCCTCCAGCGTCGGCACAAGCTGCTTCTTGCGGCTGATACGGCCTCCCAGATCGGCGCGCCCCTCTGCCACCTCCACGCCAAAGGCCTCGCGCAGCACCTTTTCCTCGGTGGCGGACAGCACCAGCGTCACGTTCGTCTCGTTCAGGATATCCACGACCGACAGCAGCACGCCGTTCAGGCCGTCCTCCGCGCGGGCCTGGTCCATCGCCTGGAGCAGCTCGGCCTGGCGGCCCAGGACGTAGCCGGGATTGGTCGTCTCGATCACGCCGATACCCCAGCGCTGGGGCTGCGTGGCCTCCCCGAACGGGAAGACCTTGTAATCCATCTTCAGGAGCGTCGCGGCGGGCGTGTCCCCCAGGTCGCTCTTGGCGGCGAACATCGCGAGCGCGTAGGCCTCCACATCCTCCACCCCCGCGACCGGGGCCAGGAACGCCACCGCCTCCCGGTCCTCCGGCGTGGTCGTCGGGCTGCGGAAGTGCAGGGTGTCGCTGAGAATCGCGCTGAGCAGCAGCCGGGCGTCGGCCCGCTCGACCGGCAGATTCGCCTCCCGGTGCAACTTGAGCAGGATGGTCGCCGTGCAGCCCACCGGCTCGAAGCGCAGATAGGGGGGCTGCGCCGTCGTCAGGTCGCCCAGCTTGTGATGGTCGACCACCCGCGTCACCGTCAGGTCCGCCAGGTTGGGGGCCGACTGCGCGCTCTCGTTGTGGTCCACTAGGGCCACAGCGGTTCCGGCAGCCAGCTCCGGCAGCAGAGGCGGTGCCTCCACCCCCGCCTCCCGCAACACGAAGGGCGTCTCGAAGTTCAGCTCGCCCAGGCGGTAGGCCTGCGCGGGGACACCCTGGCGGGTCAGCAGGCGGGCATAGACCAGCGCGGAAACGATGGCGTCGGTATCGGGGTTGGTATGTCCAAAAACAGCCAGCATGAGAGGGATTCTAGAACACCTGCCCGGCAGGGGCCGAACCGCACAGGAACTGGGCAACAAAAAAGAGGCCCCGGAGGGCCTCCTCAAACCACTTAGGTTTAGAACTTGAAGGTGTAGCTGACCTTGAAGCCCTGGGCGATGTTGCTGCCTTGGTTGGTGTAACCGGCGTCACTGGTACCGTTGGTCCCAGCGGCCCTGCTCGGGGTGCGGTCGTTGTAACGGAAGATGCCGTAGTTGGCCGTCAAGCCGTTCCAGTCAAGCTGGGCGAACACGCCCTGGAGAGTACCGGAGCGAGTACCGAAATTACCGCCGGTGTAGGGGTCGCTCGCGCCACCCAGGGGGCTGGCGTAGAAGCGGTCGGCACCCGCGCTGTAAGTTGCCGAAGCACCGCTGGCGCTGCTGGCCGTGGTCGGGCCTGTGGTGCCAGCTACGTTGAAGCCCTGGTAGTAGGCGTAGCCGACGCTGGCCTTCATGTTGGGCACCAGGAACTGGTTCAGCGAGATACCCGCCTGGCCGAACAGCTCGCTGGCCGTGGTGTTGGTGTTTTGCACGCTGCGGCCCACGTTGCTGATGCGGTTAGCGAAGTTCACGAACACGCTGGGCTGAAGCGGGATGGCCGTCAGCGGCTGGGTGCTCAGCTTCACACCGTACTTGACCGTGTTGTAGGTACGAGCATCGTCGGCAGTGGGATCATAGTTGGGGTTGTAACCCGCCTCACCCGGCTGCTTCGGGTTCGTCAGCGTGCCATTGAAGTCAACCGGAGTACCATTCTGCGTGGTGAACAGGTGGTAACGGGCGAAGGGCTGAATCTTCACGCCGGCGAAGGTACCGGTGTAGTCGCCGTAAACCTGGAAGTCGTTGATCCGGTCACCGTAGAAGTAGGCGTCCGCGACCGTGAAGTTCAGGCCCTTGACCAGCGCGTTGGTAGCCGCACCATCGTGATTCAGGACCGCGCCATACGTGCTCGACCAGGCAAAGGGCACGTTCGCGATGTCCATGTAGGGGCTGGTCAGGTTGTACTGGAAGCCGCTCGAACCCGGACCGGCGAAGTTCAGATCGGCATGAATCAGATCGTTGTTGACCGTGGAGCGGTTGTAGAAGCCAACCAGCTTGAGGCCACCAAGTCTGACCCCAGCACTTACGCCGAAGTTGGTGTTACGGTCAGCGTCAGCGCTCTTGATGTAGGGCACGTAGCTGTCGCCGTAGGCACCCAGGGCGATCGGGCCGACGTTGGTACCGATAGCAGCACCGAAACCGACCTGGTCGGGAGCGTAGGGCATGCTGGACTTGTAGCCCTGCGCGCCGAGGTAGTAGGGCGCGTCGTTGGTCGACATGCCCGCCTTGCCATCGGCGAAGTCCGGATCAATGGCGCGGAAGTTGGCCCCGAACTGCACGAGGCCCAGGTTGGCCTTGCCCTCGGTGAAGAAGGCCTGGTCGCGGTTGGCGAAGGCATTCTGGAAGGTGCCGCCGCCGGTCACGAAGTTGGCAGGGGTCTGGGGGATGCTGGCAACGTAAGCACCCGTCAGGCTGAAGGGCGCATTGCCTTCGGTGTCACGGCTGCCGAAGCCCAGGTCGTAGTCCACGCCGAACGCCGTGCGGTTGCCGTCGTTCTGCGCGAAGGACAGCCCCACGGTGCCGACGCTGCCAGGGTTCATGCTGGCGCGCAGACCGTAGTAGTTGCCCACGAAGCCAGGAACCGAGCCGGAACCCACCGCCGCAGTGGCGCTGCCGTTGGCGCGCACGCCGGTGGCCGCCGCCTGACCGGCCACGATGGTCAGCTTGGGCGAGAAGGGAAGCTGGGTGGCCGTCACGTTGGCCACCACACCCCGGCGCAGCGTGGGGGTGAGGGTGCCCTCGTTGGCGTTGTCGTTCGCGAACAGGTAGTCGTTGAACTTGAAGCTGCTGCGGTACGACTCGTAACGCACGTCGAACTTCTGGCCCGCGATCGTGCCGTCGGCGGTCGCGTTGTCCACGAACACGCCCACGCCGCCGCCGTTCAGGTCAAACGTGTTGCCCGCGTAGAAGTTGATCGCCGCGTTGTTCACCTTGACCTGACCGTTGGTGGTGGTCAGGTTCTTGGCCGTCACGCCGAACACGATGTAGCTGTTCTGGGTGTAGGGGCCGGAGTTCGTATCCGTGCAGCCGGTGTTGTTGCCGCTGGGCGAGTAGAAACCGCCGGGGCAGTTCAGGCTGCTGCCGCTGACGGCGCTGCTAAAGGCACCGTCAGCGAAGGTCTGGCGGGTCAGGCGGTCCACGTCGAAGTTGGTGGTGCCAGCCACCAGGCCCAGGCGACCATACTGCGCGTTGATCGTGCCGGTGATGCCGAACTTGGGCGCGTTCTCCAGATTGGTCACGCGGGTGTCGATGGTACCTACGCGGCCCGCGAGCGCGTCGAAGTCGCTGCGCTGCACGAAGTCGGCCTGGGCGCTCTCGACGGCGCTCACACGGTCCTGAAGGTTCAGGATGTCCTGGTTCAGCAGGACGGTGAGGTCGTTCAGCGCGGCGATGCTGCTGGCGTTGTCGTCGATGTCGGCGCGCAGGGCGTCGTAGTCGTCGGCGCGGGCCGTCAGCTCGTCGATCTGGGCCTTGAGGTCGGCGATGGCCGCCGCGTCACCGTTGGCGGCGGCGAGTTCCTCAACGCGCGCTTCCAGGCGGGTGAAGTCGTCGCGGCTGACCGCGTTCTCTTCCAGGTCGCTGACACGAACGCCCAGGGCCGTCAGGTCGGCGGCGAGTTCCTGAATGGCGTTCTGGAGCGCTGTCAGGTCGTCCTGGGTCAGCGTGCCGGCGGGCACTTCGCCCTGGCGCATCTGGTCGAGGAGGCGCGCGATGATCACGGCGGCCTCGTAGCGGGTCAGGTTCTGCGTGCCACGGAAGGTGCCGTCCGGGTAGCCGAGGATGATGCCGCGGCTGACCAGACGGTCGATGGCGTCCTTGGCCCAGTGGCCGGCGGGAACGTCGGTCAGCGTGGGCACCTGGGGTGCGCTCGCCGGAGCCGTGGTTGCCGGGGCCGTGGTCGCCGGAGCCGTCTGAGCGGCAGCGGCACCAAAGGACAGCGCGGCGGTGAGAATGAACAGGCTCTTCTTCATAAAACCCCCAAAGGCGTCGCGCGTCCGAAGCACTTCCGGCACTAAGGTTGACGGTGGGGCGAGTTGCCGAGTTTCCTCTCCCGGAGCAGTTCACCTTCCGCGTTCTTCCGCGCAACCTGACTCCCGCTGCCTATGGCCCCGGAGAGATCAGATCAAGCGGATGATACAAGCGTGAAGAAGCATGGGTCAACCCTGAGATGAGGATAAAGGGGTCTCATTGACAGATACGGCGCTTTTCTGATCAAAGCATGAAGAAAGGGGGAGGTCTTCGTGCATAGCCTGAGCCGGAATTCATCACGCTGGAGCCTCCACCGACGCTCCGGCCGCCAGTGCCGCCTGGAACCAGGCTGGGACTGCCTGTTGAAAGTAACGCTCGGCCCAGACCTGTGCCCACTGCTGAAAGGTTCCGGCTGCAATAGCACGACTTGCCCGCTCGACCAGGCGGTGAAGGTAACGCAGGTTGTGCAGCGACAGCATCCGGGGAGCCAGCATCTCCTCGGCACGCAGCAGGTGTGCCAGGTAAGCGCGGGTGTAATGACGGCAGGCATAGCAGTCACATTCGGGGTCAATCGGCTCCAACTGCCTGCGGGGAGCACTGGAGTTCAGATTGAGCCGCCCCTCATCCGTGAGCGCGTAGCCGAAGCGGCCTGTCCGTGTGGGGTACACACAGTCGAACATATCGACCCCTAGGGCAATGCCAGCAATGAGGTCCTCGGGGTGACCCACACCCATCAGGTAACGGGGCTTGCCCTCTGGCAGACGGGCCGCCGTAAAGGCCACAGCCGGGTACATCTCCTCCTTGCTCTCCCCGACTGCCAGGCCGCCGATAGCGAACCCTGGGGTGCCGAACGGCAACGTGAGATCCAGGCTGTGCTGCCGGAGGTCCTGATGCACGCCCCCCTGCACGATGGCGAACAGGGCCTGGTCCTCCCGCGACTTCACAGCCTGACAGCGCTCCAGCCAACGAATGGTCCGCTCCAGGCTCTGCTGGATGTAGTCCCGCTCGGCGGGGTAGGGCGGGCACTCGTCAAAGGCCATGATGACGTCAGCCCCCAGGGCTTCCTGCACCCCTATGCTCCGCTCCGGCGTGAGCAAGACCATGCTGCCGTCCAGATGGCTCTTGAAGGTCACGCCCTCCTCGTTGATCTTCCGCATGTGCCCCAGGCTCATAACCTGGAAGCCTCCAGAGTCTGTCAGGAAGGGGCCGGGATAGGCCGTGAAGCCGGGCAGACCCCCGTGGGCGGCCACCAGCTGCTCTCCGGGGCGCAGCATCAGATGGTAGGTGTTACCCAGAATCATCTGCGAGCCGATTTCCAGCAATTCCTGTGGGCTGATGCCCTTGACGGTGCCCTGCGTTCCCACGGGCATGAACATCGGCGTCTGAACCTGTCCGTGGGGTGTTTGAAAGGTAGCCACCCTGGCGCGGCCATCACGGTGTTGAATCTCGAACTCGAACATTCCGGCATTCTGCCTTATTTACTTGAATACGCCAGCGACCGTACTTTCAAACTCTCGTCTTATAGTTTTGCCCTGTTCAACTTCCAGGGAACAGGAACAACAGCCCACAAAAAAGCCCCCACCGACTGAGGGTGGGGGGGTGGGGAATGGAGCGGGAGACGAGATTCGAACTCGCGACATCTACCTTGGCAAGGTAGTGCTCTACCAGCTGAGCTACTCCCGCACAGTGTTGTGCAGAGAAAGGGAAAAACCCCCGCGCTGACCGACTTTTCCGGGACCCTGCGGTCCGAGTATCATAGGCGCTGCCGTGTTTCACGACCCTGTTCGGCATGGAGAGGGGTGGTTCCGCGGCGCTGTGGGCACGGGGGTGTCTGGTGTTGTCATGGGGATGGCAGCGTGAGGCGAAGGGTGGGAGTGAAGGGTCCACCCCGCTCCGCGGGGTGGGGATGATGGCAGAGGACGGTCAAGACCTCGTCTGATGAGGACCAGTCAACTGAGGGCATTGCTGCGCTTACATTTCTGGCCTCTGTACCCGGTGGTCTACCGGGAGACTTACCTTCTGAGAAGTGGGAGAACTCATCTTGGGACG